>JAISWV010000113.1 GCA_031270755.1 Synergistaceae bacterium | reverse complement strand
AAAGAGGTCACTATCGACTTCATGGAGCGCGGGCCAGAACTCTACACCATCGTGGAGTGCCGATCAGGCACCGAATAATTCGTAATATCGTAGCCTTCAGCGATTACAAGCAAAACCGGCGGCCCTCATACAAGCGGGGGCCGCCGGCTCTTGTGGAGCATGAGATGTGAATTCAACCTCAAGCCTGGATATCCAACCGTCTGCCTACTCCCATAGACTGCAAGAGTATGGCGAGGCTTTCCTGCTGGACATCCATTACATTTTTCAACACCGCCATCTGCACGCCCGCCGTTACCTTGGCCGAAGCCATCTCCATAGACGCCCTTGCGATGCCGCTCGTAATATCCATGCCCGGTCACCTCTTTCGCGTTTCGCACCTCGCTTTAAGTATCGGCCTCTGCTATGATATTTTACAATAGCGCATATGGCGTATTTCTCAGCGCGCTGCACCCTTTGAATTTGAATGTTAGGAGACACGTTTTGCATGAGCGTACCTGAAGGGCTCAAGGTAACTCCCTGGCTTGCCCAGTACAAAAAATGGAAAGAAGAGTATCCCGACGCTCTGTTGTTTTTTCGGATGGGGGATTTTTACGAGTGCTTCTTCGACGACGCCCGTGAAATTTCCTCCATTCTGGAGATCGCCCTGACCAGCAGGGACTCCGAAAAGAGCATCCCCATGGCGGGCGTGCCCCATCACGCTCTTTCCATGTACCTGGGACGCCTGATCAAGGCCGGGCGGCGGGTGGCGTTGTGCGACCAGGTGGGAGAGCCCAACGGAAAGACCATCGTCGAACGGCGCGTGGTGCGCGTCATCACTCCGGGAACCTACGTCCCGGAGGAAAGCGAAAACACGGGACGCCTGGCGGCTGTCCTTCCCATGAAAGAAGCGTCTAAAAGCGCTTTGGCCGTGGCGCTTCTGTCCACCGAGACGGGACAGTTGGAGGCCGGGACCCTTCCAGTGGAAGAGGCGGCGGCGTTGGTGTCCGCTTTTGACCCGGGAGAGGTGCTCTGCCCATCCGGCGTCAAACCCGAAGGTCTTCCGCCCTCGATCCGGTCCTTTTCTTTATTGCCCCAATCGAACGAGCTTTTCAAGACCTCCGTCGCCGTCAGCCGCCTGAAGACGGTTTTGCCCGCGCCGCTGGAAAGCTACGGGATTTCCGAATCCGACCCCTCCGTGGGCCCGGCCTGGGCTATGCTGGAATATCTCTCGTCCACGCAGTTCAGCACGGTGCGTCACGTGCTGCGCATGTCGCCTCTCAGGTCTGACGACCACATGCGCCTGGACGAAGCGGCTCAGAAAAACCTGGATTTGATACCGGAGACGACCGGTCCCGACAACTCCCTCTTTTCCTGTCTGAACCGATGCCGCACCCCTATGGGCCGCCGCACATTGCGCGACTGGCTCTCCCGTCCCTTGATGGACTTAGGAGCCATCGCCAAACGCCAGAACTACGTGGGCTGCCTGGTGCCGGACCCCATCGCCCTGGACGACCTGCAAGACCTTCTCGCCGGATGCCGGGACGTGGAGCGCTCCCTTTCCCGCCTGTGCTTGAAGACGGGAACGCCCAAGGACCTGGGAAACATCCGCGATACCTTGAAGGCGCTGCCTCGGCTCAGGGCTTTTCCCTTGGCGGAGCCCCTGGCGGAGACACTGCGCGCTCTGCCGGACCTGGGGGACCTGGCGGAATTCCTCGAAGGCGCCCTGGAGGAAAACCTGCCCCGGGCCCTTGGAGCAGGCGCCGTGGTGCGCTCGGCCTTTCACGAAGAGCTGGCCTCGTGGCGCTCGGTCAGCGAAAACGGAGAGGCCTGGCTGGCGGACTACCTGCGAAAAGAGCGGGAGGCGACGGGAAGTCCGCGCTTGAAGACCGGTTACAACAAAATTTTCGGCTATTATCTGGAGATCGGCCGGACCGGGCTGGAAACTCTGCCTCCCTACTACGAGCGCCGCCAGACCTTGGTCAACGCGGAGCGCTTCGTGACGCCCGAACTGCGCGAATTTCAGGACAAAATGGATCGGAGCGAGGGGGAGATCGCCCGCATCGAGGCGGAGCTTTTTCAGGATATCGTGGAACGAGTGATCGGTCACGGGCTGGATTTGCAATTGCTGGGGCGTCTTTTGGGGCTTCTGGACTGCGTGGCGTCCCTTGCCCGGGTGGCGCGGGAGCGGGGTTACGTGAAACCGGAGGTGAACGGCTCCCGGAGCCTGGAAATTCGCGGCGGACGACACCCGGTCCTGGAGACGACCCTCTCCGACGCCTCCTTCGTGCCCAACGACGTGACGCTGGACGAAACTCGCATCGTCATCTTGACGGGCCCCAACATGGCGGGGAAGTCCACGTGGCTGCGCATGACGGCCCTTTTGTCCATCATGGCTCAGGCTGGCTCGTGGATTCCGGCGGAAAGCGCGGTCATCGGGCTGGTGGATCGGGTTTTCACCCGCATCGGCGCCCGGGACGACCTGGTGCGCGGCAACAGCACCTTCATGGTGGAGATGCTGGAGACCGCCAACATATTGAATAACGTCACCGGGCGCAGTCTGGTGATTCTGGACGAAGTGGGGCGCGGCACCGCCACCTGGGACGGGATGAGCATCGCCTGGGCGATTCTCGAACACCTGCACCACGGCTGTGGGGAACGGGTATCCCCCAGGGTCCTCTTCGCCACCCACTACCACGAGCTGACCTGCCTGGAAGAGCGCCTGGCGGGGGTCAAAAACTACAGCATGGCTGTGGCCGAGGGCGGCGAGGGGATCCTCTTTTTGCACCAGGTGACGCCCCGCCCCGCCGACCGGTCTTACGGAATCGAGGTCGCGCGCCTGGCGGGGCTGCCCAAATCCGTGCTGCGGCGCGCCTTCGAGCTGCTGGAGCTTTTCGAGCGGGAGGGCTTCGAGCGCTCCTCCGTTCCCGACCCCCTGCCTCTGACTCACCTGCGGGAGCAATTAACGCTCTTTTCCCCGGAGGCAGACGCCGTCGTCGAGGAGCTGGCGGACCTGGACGTGGACAACCTGACCCCCATGAGGGCCATGGAAACCCTCTACAAGCTCAGAGAAAAAAGCAGGAAGGCGAGCCGCCGTGGGAATTAAGCTTCTGCCGGAGGGGGTGTGGTCGCGGATCGCGGCGGGCGAGGTGGTGGAGCGCCCCGCCTCGGCGGTCAAGGAGATGATCGAGAACTCCATGGACGCCGGGGCCCGTCGGATACGGGTGAAGCTTTGGGACGGGGGGCGCGTTCGGATCGTGGTGGAGGACGACGGCACGGGCATCGCTTTCGAAGAGCTGCCCCTGGCCCTCATGTCTCACGCCACCAGCAAGATCGGCGGCATAGAAGATCTGGAGGCCATCCACACTTTGGGCTACCGCGGGGAGGCCCTGGCGAGCCTGGCCGCCGTGGCCAAGGTGGAGATCCGCTCGCGCCCCGCCAACGCCGCCGTGCCGGCGGAGCCCGCCGGAGGGTCCATCCGCGCCTACGAAGGTCGCGTCTTCGACCACGTGCGGGTGAACTGCACCCCGGGGACTCGGGTGCAGGTGGACGAGCTCTTCGTGAACCTGCCGGCGCGGCGCAAGTTCTTGAAGAGCGGGGCGGGCGAGCTGCGCCGTGTGGCGGTGACCCTGAGGGAGTACGCCATCTGCCGCCCGGAGGTGGGTTTCGCCCTGGAGCACGACGGACGCCCCGTGTTCTCCACCGACGGAGGCGGAGACCGACGCCGGGCCATCGAGCAGCTGTGGGGCCCGGAACCCGAAATTCTCACCGCCCGGTCCAAGGCCGGTCACGTGGAAGTGGAGTGCTGGTGGCAGCCCCGCCAAGGGCGCAACGAGGTCACGTCCTTCGTCAACGGGCGCTCCGTGACGGACCCTCTGATCAAGGGCGCTGTGAACGCCGCCGCCCGGGAACTTACAGGGGGATGGGCCCTTTTCTTTTCCGTGGACCCCTCTTTGATCGACGTCAACATCCACCCGGCCAAGGCGGAGATCCGATTCCGCCACCCCGGCGAGGTCTTCGACGCCGTGAAGGAGGCGGCGGCGCGGCTGGGAGCCCCGGCCCCCGTCTACGTCCACGGAGGACGCACTTTTTCCACGGAGTCCCGGCGGAAGGACGAATCTTTGTCCTTCGCCCCAGCAACCGGCACCACCTCCGGCTCGGAAGGCTGGAATTTCAAAGACGCGGACGCTCCCGCTTCTTCTATGCGAAGAGCTCCCGAATCGCCTGCCGGCGCGTCGTTTTACGCTCCCCGCCCCGACAAGCTTTTCGGGCGGATGGCAATGCCGGAAATGCCCGACTTCGGGGAACCGCGGCAATTCCTCGAACCGGAGAGATCGGCCGGAGACCTCGCCTCGCCTCTTTCGCCTCTTTCACAAGACCGAACGGAGTACTTGGGGCAGTTGAGCTCGGGCTATCTGGTCTTCGACGCCCCGGAAGGGCTGGCGATTGTGGATCCTCACGCGGCCCACGAGCGCGTGGCTTTCGAGCGCATCCAGGCGGCGGCGAAAGAAGGGGAACGTTCCCAGGATCTTTTGACCCCCGTGCCCCTGCCTCCCACATTGCAACTGGAGGCGGAGGAAAAACGGGAGCTGCTGGAGTCCGCGGGGTTCGTCCTGGAGTCCGTGGAGGGGGGACTGCGCCTCGCCGCCGTGCCCTTCCCCGTCAGCGCCGGCCTGTCTCCCGAGGCCCTGCTGCGCGGCTCCCTCGCCGCTCTCCGCGACGGAGGCGACGGCGAGGTGACGGAGCTTCTGTGGCGCACCTGGGCGACTATGGCCTGCAAAGCGGCCGTCAAAGCCACGACGAAGCTGGAGCCGGAGGAGGCCTTGGCGCTTTGGCGCGATCTGCATCTTTGCCGTCAGCCTTTTTTCTGCCCTCACGGCCGTCCCACGATTTTGAAGCTCTCCGCCGGCCAGCTGGCGAAGCACTTCGGCCGGACGTAGAACGACATTTAGAGACACTGCCCCGCGTCAGCCCTTAATGCTCTAATCCCAACACCTTTCGAGGATTATGTTTTATCATCATTTTCAAGGCGTCCCGTTCCACTCCATTGTCGAGCAGCAATGACAAAAATTCGGCAAGCCCCTCGGGGATCGG
>JAISWV010000057.1 GCA_031270755.1 Synergistaceae bacterium | reverse complement strand
TCCGAACTCCGCCGCTTTGGCCAAGAGCGTCATCTTCTGAACCAGCTCGGCCGCGTCCGGCTTGACCTTGCCCTTGGGGGTGTCGGTCTCGAAGGACGCCAGCAGCGCGTCCACCTGAGCGGCGTCGACGGACCCAAAACCTTTCGCGGCCACGACGCTATTTTCGCTGCCTTCATGACGGCACGCGTCACACAGAGATTTGACCGCCCCGATTTCCTGGTCCGTCAAAGAGGTCCCCAGGAACACCGCAATATTGGAGTCCCCGCTCAAAAGTTTCGAGAGTTTTTCCACTGCCTCGTCCCAGCCGATGGGTTTCGTTTCGGCCACGGGCTCCGTCAGGCGCTCTTTCGCCACGTCCTGGAAGTGATAGCGGCCTTTCAGGCAGGTCAAGCCGCGGTTGGGAGAGTCCACCGCGTCCATGTCCGTGGTGATTCGGGCGATGCGGGTGCGTTCTTCGTCCGTGTTCAAAACCAGCTCGCAGCCCAAGGGACAATGGGGGCAGGTGGTCTTCGCCGTCTTCATCTTGCCTTGGTGGGGCAGCCGTTCCACCCGGCGTTCCAAAAGAGCCCCCACGGGGCAGAGCTGAGCGCACAGGCCGCAGAACGTGCAGTCGGAGTGCTCCATATCCTTGTAGAATTGGGGGGACAGGACCGACTCGAACCCCCGCTTGGCGAAGTCGATGGCGTGGACTCCCGCCACTTCGTCGCAGACACGGACGCAGCGCCCGCAGAGGATGCACTTGTCCATGTTGCGGACGTAATAGCGGTTCACGACCTCCTGTTTTGCGATGTGGGACCCGGCCACCCTCTCGGGGTGAACTTCCAGGTCGATGGCGAACTCCCTCAGCCGGCATTCGTGGATATCGGGGCAGCCGCATTCCATGCAGCGGGAGGCCTCGTGAACCGCCTGGGGCTCCGTCAGCCCGTGGTTGTACTCCACGCCTGGGGCTTTCAAACGCGTCGCCGGGTCGTCTTCACGGGGATGCAGGCGCTCCACCTTTTCCACGTGGGCGAAGTCCTTCTCCCCTAAAGTCGGGTCGGTGACGTCGTAGACGAACTTCTTTTTCGGCGTCCCCTCTTTGAGATAATGGTCCACCGACTCCGCACACCAGTGCCCGTTGCCGATGGCCTCGATGGCGATTTTCGCGCCGGTCTGCTGGTCGCCGCAGACGAACACTCCGGGGAGCGGCGTGGCGTAATGTTCGTCCACCTTCATGCGCCGGCCGTCGTGAAGCTGGCCGGGGACGTCGGAGAAGTTCACGCCCTGTCCGATGGCGGCGATGACGTTGTCCACCTCGAGAACGAAGTCCTCGCCCGTGGGGACGGGGCTGCGCCGGCCGGAGGCGTCGGGGTCTCCAAGCTTCATGCGCTCGCACACCAGGCGCTCCGCCTTGCCGTCTCCCTCGATGACCTTGGGGGCCGCCAGGTAGACGAACTCCACCCCTTCCTCCATGGCCTCGCGGATCTCCACGTCCTCGGCGGGCATCTCCTCCCGGGTGCGGCGGTAGACGACGTAAACTTTTTCCGCTCCCAGTCGGCGGGCGCTGCGGCAGGCGTCCATGGCGGTGTTGCCTCCGCCCACCACGGCCACGCGATTGCCCAGCTTCATGGGGTTGTGGGTGTTGACCGTGTAGAGAAAGTCGATCCCCCCCACGACCCCCGGAAGGTTTTCGCCCTCCACCCTCATGGCCGAGGACTTCCAGCAGCCCATGGCCAGCACCACGGCGTCATAACGGGAGCGCAGGTCCGCCAACGCCACGTCCTTGCCCAGAGCCACGCCGGTTTCCACCTTTACCCCGTGGTCCAAAATCCACTGAGCCTCGGCGTCCACCACCGTGGGGGGCAGGCGATAGTCCGGGATGCCGTAGCGCACCATCCCCCCCAGATGCCGTTCCCGCTCGTAGATCGTGACGCCGTAGCCCATGCGCCGCGCAAAGTACGCGAAGGACAACCCGGCGGGACCGCCCCCCACCACGGCGATCTTCTTTCCGTTTTCGACGATCTTGGGGATATCTCCCAATCCCGGTTCTCCGCCGTTCATCGCCCAGTCCGCGATGAAGCGCTTGATCTCCCGGATCGACACCGTTTCGTCCACGAAGTTCCTGCGGCATTTCGTCTGGCATGGCGCGGGACAGACGCGCCCGATGCTTGCGGGCATGGTGATATGGTCGTGGAGCTCGTCCAGGGCCTCCCGGTACTTTCCTTGAGCCGTCAGGTTCACGTAGGACTGTACCTTCCCCTGGGCGGGGCAGGCCAAGTTACAGGGCGGGCGGCAGTCCCCCACGTGGTCGGAGAGCATCAATTCCAGGGCCAAGCGCCGGGCCGCCAGCACCCGGTCCGTTCCGGTGCGGACCACCATGCCGGGCGCTATGGCGTTGGTGCAGGCCCTCATCAAGGCCCGGGCGCCCTCGATCTCCACCAGGCACACCGAGCATCCGCCGTGGACGGACAAATGGGGGTCGTAACAGAGGGTCGGGATCTTGATTCCGGCCTCGCCGCACAGCTCCAGCACTTTTTGTCCCGGGTAACCGTAAAAAGTTTTTCCGTCGATGGTCAGTTTTATCGTTCTGTCTATTCTGTTCATGTTGTACGTCCCCCTAGTCAACCGAAATGCACGAGACCGGACAGTTTTTCCTGCAGAGTCCGCAGCGGACGCAGGCTTCGTCGTCGATACGGTGCGGCGTTTTCACGGCGCCCGTGATAGCCTTCACCGGGCAGGCCTTGGCGCACCGGGTGCAGCCAATGCAGCGCGATTCGTCGATGGAGTATCGGATGAGGGGCGCGCACACCTTTGCCGGGCACTTCTTGTCCACGATGTGGGCCACGTACTCGTCCCGGAAATACTTCAGCGTCGTCTGCACGGGGTTGGGCGCGGTCTGGCCCAGGCCGCAGAGAGAACCGTCTTTGATCTGGCCGGCCAAGTCCAGGAGCTTGTCGATGTCCTCCAGCGCTCCCTCGCCCCTTGTGATCTTCTCCAAAATCTCCAGCATCCGCTTGGTGCCCACGCGGCAGAAGGGGCATTTCCCGCAGGACTCCTTCTGGACGAAGGCCAGGAAAAAACGCGCCACGTCCACCACGCAGGTGTCCTCGTCCATGACCACCATGCCCCCCGAGCCCATGATGGCCCCCGTGGCGTTGATGGACTCGTAGTCCACCGGCGTGTCCAGAAGATGCTCCGGCACGCAGCCCCCCGAGGGGCCCCCCAGCTGCACCGCCTTGAACTTTCGGTCGTTTTCGATGCCCCCGGCGATATCGTAGATGACCTCCCGCAAAGGCATACCCATAGGGACCTCGGCCAGGCCGCCCTTTTTGATTTTCCCCGCCAGGGCGAAGACCTTCGTCCCCTTGCTGCGCCCGTGGCCGTAGCGGTTGAACGCGCCGGCCCCGTGGATCAAAATCCAGGGCACGTTGGCGTAAGTTTCTACATTGTTGATGTTGGTGGGTTTCTTCCAAACCCCGCTGTTGGCGGGAAATGGAGGACGCGGGCGCGGCATTCCCCGCTGGCCTTCGATGGAGGCGATCAGCGCCGTCTCCTCGCCGCAGACGAAAGCGCCGGCCCCCTCTTTGACGTAGATGTCGAAGTCGAAGTCCGGGTCTCCCAGGATGCTTTTCCCCAAAAAGCCCCGTTCCCGCGCTTGCTCCAGGGCGATGCCCAGGTGCTGAATCGCCATGGGGTACTCCGCCCGGCAGTAGATCACCCCGTGAGAGGCTCCCACGGCGTAGGCGCCGATGGCCATACCCTCGATGACGCTGTGGGGGTCGCTCTCCAGGACGGAGCGGTCCATGAACGCGCCGGGGTCCCCCTCGTCCGCGTTGCAGACCATGTACTTGTCGACGCCGCTGGGGTTGGAGGCGTTGGGCTGGCCGGTCTTGGCGTC
>JAISWV010000420.1 GCA_031270755.1 Synergistaceae bacterium | reverse complement strand
CCAGAGAAACGAACTCGGCGAGTTTCTCGTACATCACCGCGTGCCCTGCGCCCTGTACGACCACGTGGCTCGCGCTGGGGATTGCCTCCGCCAGCTCCTTTTGTTGGTACAAGGGGGTGACGAAATCGTACTCGGACGAAATGACCAGGGTCGGCGCCGTGATGGCGCTCAAATTTCCGCGCTCGTCGTGGGTTTCGGCACTGCGGATCAGCCGTCCGAAGGCGTCGTAAACCTCGGGAGCGAAGTGTTTCACGAACAGATCCTCTCGGGCCGAGGCCCATGAATAGTTTTTTTCATAAAATTGTGGAGAGTAGACGATGGGGATACAGGTCTTGAAAAACTGCCGGCCATCGTGAGTTCGGCAGGCGTACTCCCAGGAATGGCCGATGTCCCGCAGCCACTTGGACGTATACGCCGCCGTGTTCGATAAGATCAGCTTCTTCACCTTTTCCGGGTGACGGGCGGCCGCCTTCATGGCCACCTCGCCGCCGTAGCTGATGCCCATCAGGTTGACCGATTTCAAACCCATTTCGTCCAGCAGCGCGAGCACCACGTCCATCTGGGCGGAGAGCGTGTACTCTCCCTCCATTTTTTCGCTCTTGCCCTGATCCGGGAAGTCCAGCAGAAGCAATCGGTTTTTTGCCGTGAAAGCGGGCACAAACGCCTCCCATGAGGCGCAGGACATAAAAACCCCGTTCAATATCAACAAAGGCTCGCCCTGGCCCGCATCCTCATAATATATTGTGCGCTTGTCGAAGGTGAACGTCGCCATGTGAGCCCCGGGCACTAAAGCCAATATTGCAGGTCTTTCGCGGCGGCCCGCAGCTCTTCCCGGAACTTCGGATGCGCGATGGAGATCAGGAGTTCGGCGCGCTCCCGCAGCGTGGTTCCTCGTAAACTGACGGCGCCGTATTCGGTGGCGACCCAATCCACGTCGTTGCGGGAAAGGGAGACCGCGGCGCCTTGGCGGAGCATCGGAACGATCTTCGACACCTCTTCTTTTTCGCCGCTCTCCGGTTTTTTCACCATGGCCGTGCTGTACAGCGCAATGATGCTGCGCCCATTTTTGCTTCTCTGAGCGCCGATGGCGGTGTCGCTCTGGCCCCCGGTCCCGGAGATCTGCAGCGGTCCCACACTCTCGCTGCAGCACTGCCCCGTCAGGTCCACCTCCACCGACGTGTTGATGCTCACTTGGCTGTCGTTGCCGGCGATGACATAGGGGTCATTGACCCAGCTGCCGCGGCTCACCAAGATGTCCGGGTTTTCGTGCATGAACTCGTACATCTCCTGGCTGCCCAGGGCGAAGGCGCAAACCACCTTGCCCGGGTTCATTTGCTTTCTGCTGCCGTTCACCACGCCTTTTCTCATCAAGTTCATGATGCCGGTGGTCATCATCTCGGTGTGGATGCCCAGGTCTTTTTTTTCGGCCAAAAATTCGCAGACGGCGTTGGGGATACCTCCGATCCCCACCTGAATGCAGTCGCCGTCGTTGATGAGCCCGGCAATATGCCTGCCGATCTCCCGGTCTTTTTCGTTGGGCGGTACGTCGGGAATGGTGGGGAGGAAGTAGCCGCACTCCACCACGTGGTCCACGTCACCCCATTCCAGGAAGTTGTCGCCGAAGCTGCGGGGCACGTTAGGGGTGATTTCCAAAATGACGAGGTCGGCCTTCTTCGCGACCTCCTCTTCGTAGACGTTGCCGCAGGAAAAACGGATGCGGCCGTCCTCCTCCGGCATCGAGGCCGAGCAGATGAAGATGTTCGCCTTTTTGTGGAAGTTGCGCTTGGAACCCGCGAAGTGCAGGTGATTGGGAATGAAAGAAACCCTGCCGGTCTTGTGCAGTTTGCGCAGGATAGGGGAGTAGAACCAGGAGTCCAGCTTGAAAGCTTTTTCCAGATATTTTTCCGAAAGGTATTCACCGGAGACGGTGGAAAGACAACTGGTGATGGTGACGTCTTCCACCCGGTCCGCGATGGTGTGAAGACGGCTGAAGAATTCCACCGGTTCCGCCCCCGCCATGCCCACCGTGATGTTGTCGCCCGATTTCACCATACTCAGCGCCTGTTCCACCGAAATTTTTTTTGCACTATAATCAAACATCGGAGTCGTCCTTTCTCGATTCGATTCGATCCGGATTGACGGGGGTCATTTGCCCCAGCGCACGCAGGTGGAGGCCCATACGTAACCGATGCCGGCCGCGATCATGGTCACCAGTGTGCCGTCTTTGATCTTTCCCTGCTGGATCCCCAGCGCCAGAGAGAGAATTTGGTCGATCTGCCCCATGTGCCCGTAGTCCTCCAAGTAAAAGCTTTGCTCGGGTTCGAGGCCCAGTTCCGCGATCATGGACAAATGCTGGCTCCGTTTGAAATGCAGGATGGCGAGGTAGCCGATGTCCTTTCGGGAGAGGCCGCCGCTTTTGCGCAGGCTCTCGTCGATACAGCGATACCAGTTCGAGACGCTCACTTCGTTCAATCGGGCCTTCATGTGCCCGGGGTTCATGACGCGCAGGGACTTGTAGCCCTCCTCGACGTTGTCGGGCGTGAAGGGCTTGGCGGTGCCGCCGATCTCCACGCCGGCGTCCCGGGCCAGGGAACCGTCGGCCATGACGTGACTTCCCAGAACCAGGTTTTTATCCATGCCCTTTTGCAGGATCAACGCGCCGCCGCCGGCCGACAGGTTGTACATCATGCTCATGTCCTTGTCGGTGTAGTCGACAAAATCGCCGTTGCGGTAGCCTCCGGCGATCAGGGCGGTTTTGATCTCGCCGTCCGCGCTCAGCATGTCCTTGGCCATTTTGATGGCGGTACAGGTGGTGCAGCAGCGGTTCGCCACGTCGATGCCCCATGCGTTCACCGCGCCGATCTTGTCCTGGATATACAGCGCCGAAGTCGTGAGCGGATACTCTTTCCACTCTTCGCCCATGCAGAGGATCACGTCGATTTCTTTCGGGTCCAGCCCCGTGCTTTTCAACGCCTCTTGGGCGGCGCGCGCCCCCATTTCTTGAGTGCCGTCGTCCGGCCCCGGTATCGTCTTCTTGACGACACCCAGTTTTTCGATCACAGCGCCCTCGCTCCACACACCCTTCGTCGCCTCCGATATCTCCTTCGCGGTCATGACCCGCTGGGGCAGATACAATCCGTAACCCAGAATGCCGACTTGCTCTTTTTCCACCCTACAAATCCCCTTTCTTGCAGATTCATGTGAAATTCGAGTCCAATTATGACATAATTGTCATAATATGTTTTAGTATAACAGGCCTAATTGATGTTTTCAAGAAAATAAACGTCAGGTTATTGCCAACTAAGAAAATGACGGTTATAATTGCTTTACACTTTCCTGTAGAACCGTACCGCTTTTGAATATTTTAGGGCGCAGCGCAAATGAAGGAGAGGATAAAATGACAATATCGTCATCGATGAACCGAGCGGAAGGTCCTTGTTTTTCGAGTGGGTTTTCAAATTTGAGGATGTCTTTAAAGAAAGTATCTTTGAATATGAAAAGAACGCGATGGGAGCTTCGGGAGCTTTTGCGCTCGAGAGGGGGGGCATTGTGAGCAACGAGTTGGGAACCGTCCTGCAATTGTTCATGCGCAGTTTGGAGACCGGCAGCGTATACGCCCTGGCTGCTTTGGGCATCATCGTCATTTACCGTACCAGCAATCTCATGCATTTCGCTCAGGGTTCCCTGGGCATGTTCAACACCTTCGTGGTCACCTACGTGTTTTTGTCCTTCCGTCTTCCGCTGTGGGCTTCCACTCTTTGCGGCATCGCCGCCGCCATAGGCATGGGGTTTTTGGTGGATTTCCTCATCATCCGTCACACCAAAAAAGTGTCGCCCCTGGCCAAGCAGATCATCACTTTGGGGCTCATCATGGTCTTCCTCGGCCTGGCGCCCATGTTGTTCGGCGTGGATCCCCTGTCGCTGCCCCGCTTTCTTCAAAGCGGAGACTTCAATTTCGGGATTGCGTCCATTTCTCACAACGCCGTGCTTAACATCAGCCTGGGCCTGGTGCTGATGGGGATCTTGTTTTACGTGCTGCAAAAGACAAAAATGGGCTTGGCCGTGCGAACCACGGCCTCCAACGAACCCGTGGCCCGTTTGATGGGCGTGCCCACCAGGCGGGTGACTCTGGCGGCGTGGGCTCTGGCCGGGGTGCTGGGCTGTCTCTCCGGGGTGATGATCGCCCCCACCACCACGGTGACCACCAGCTTGATGGATGCCGTTCAGGTGAACGCCCTGTTCGGGTGCGTGCTGGGCGGCTTTCAGACCTTCTACGGCCCGGTGCTGGGCGCCTACATCATCGGAGTGGGGCGCAACTTCCTGGTGTACTACGTCAGCTCCATATGGGGCGAGCAGATCATGTACCTGCTCATCCTCATCTTCCTCATCTTCCGCCCCAACGGGCTCATCGGCAAAAAATTCGTCAAGAAAGTGTAAGGGGTGCGTTCAATGAATGGAAGAAACGGAAGGAATGAAACGAACGATTCGCCTCTCGCGAACCCAAAACCCGCGCTGTGGAAATGGAAAAATCCCTACCTGGGCTTCGTCCTCTTCGGCCTGCTCCTCTCCACGCTGCCGCTTTTTTCCAGCTCGGGCTTGATGAAGAGCAGCACCCTGAACTATATCGGCAACGTGCTGGTGTACGCCGTGGCGGCTTTGGGGCTGAACCTCCTGCTGGGCTACGCCGGCCTCATCTCCCTGGGAACGGCCGGGTTCATGGGCCTTGGCTCCTATATTGCCGCTTACATCGCGAAAGACATGGGAATGTCCTTTTGGGCGGCTCTGACGGCGGCCGTTCTGATTCCCACTCTCGTGGGGCTCCTCATCGGGCTCATCTCCCTGCGCATAGAGGGCATTTACCTGGCCATCGCCACGCTGTGCGTGTCGGAGATCCTGCTGAAAAGCTTCGAGCAGGCGGACTCCATCACAGGCGGAATGCAGGGTAAGAGCGTCTCCTACCCCGTTCTGTTCGGGCACGCCCTCAACCGCAGCTCCACCTATGTCCTGCTGGTGGTGGTGCTCACTCTGGTGATGATGCTGACCCACAGCCTCGTGAACGGGCAAAAAGGGCGCGCGCTTCACGCAATGCGGGGCAGCGAGGTGGCGGCCCAGGCCATGGGCGTCAACCTGCTGCAGTACCGCCTCATCGCTTTTTCTCTGGCCACGGCCTATTCCGCTCTCTCTGGCGTGCTGTATGTCTTTTTCATCAAGTTTTCCTACCCTTCGGTGTGGAACCTGAACCTTTCTCTTTACGTGCTGGCGGCGGTGGTCATCGGAGGTCTCCGCTCCATCTACGGCACCATTGTCGGGACCCTGGTGGTATGGGCCGTGCCGGACCTCATCCTCAAAAACCTGCCGATTGTGGGCAAAATCAATGGACTGCCCTATATCTTCAACGGCATTTTGATCATTGTCGTCGTCATGTTCGCTCCCCAGGGTATTTCCGGTTTATGGCAGAGGGCGCTCCCCTTTAAGGGGAAGAAAAAAGAAAAGGAGGCCGAATGAGCATGGTGGATCCCCTCATGGACCTGTCGCTGGACCCCGAGACCACCACCCACACTCTGGCGAAGGGGGAAGCGCTGCGGGTGGAGCGTCTTTCCATCAGTTTCGGCGGACTCAAGGCCGTGGACGACCTGAGTTTCGCCGTCAAGAAAAGAGAAATCTTCGGCCTCATCGGCCCCAACGGCGCGGGCAAAACCACCGTCTTCAACTGTATCACGCAGTTTTACAGGCCGGACGAGGGCAACGTCTTCTTCCGTACCTGGAAAGACGGAAGCGATAGCGTGATCAACTTAGTGGGGCAGCCTGTGCACAGCATCATCGGCTTGGGGTTGGTGCGCACTTTTCAGAACGTCGAGGTGATCAAAGAGCTGTCGCTGCTGGAAAACGTCCTTATCGGCGCGCACATCGACTTCAAGGCCACGATTTTCGAACAGGCGTTCAAACTGCCCCGGGCTCGGCGCGAAGAAAGGGTGTTCCAGAGGAAAGCCGAAGAGGCCTTGGCCTTTTTGGGCATCGCCGACCGGAAGGACCTGCCCGCCGGCGGCCAGCCCTACGGAGTCCTGAAAAAAGTGGAGCTGGCGCGTACTCTGATGGCAAATCCTCGTTTGATCATCCTGGACGAGCCGGCCGCCGGACTGAACGACAGCGAAACCCAGGACCTGGCTTCGACGATTTATCAGATACGCGACGCCTACAACTGCACCATTCTTCTGGTGGAGCACGACATGCGCCTCGTCATGGGCGTATGCGACAGAATCTGCGCGATCTCTTTCGGCAAATTCCTGGCCTGCGACGTCCCGGAGGAAATCAAACGCAACAAGCTGGTGCAAGAAGCTTATCTCGGAGAGGAAGAGGCATGAACAGAACCGCTTTGAGCATAAAGGATTTGAAAGTGCGTTACGGAGCCATCGAAGCCGTGAAGGGAATCGACATCGACGTCGCCGAGGGGCAGGTGGTGGCGCTTTTGGGGGCCAACGGCGCCGGAAAGACCTCCGTTCTGCGCACGATCTCCGGCCTGACCCCGGCCGCCGGGGGGCGAATTTTCTATTACGACCGCAACATCACCAACATGGACGCGGAGAAAATAGCGGCCCTGGGCATAACCCAGTCGCCGGAGGGAAGGCAGATTTTCGGCGATCTGACGGTGGAGGAGAACCTGAAGGTGGGGGCCTTCACCGTGCGCGACAAGAAGACGGTAGAAGGGTGTTTCGAACGTTGTTACCGGTATTTTCCACGCCTTCAGGAGCGGAAAAAACAAATGAGCTATACGCTCTCGGGAGGCGAGCTGCAAATGCTGGCCATTGCCCGCGCGATGATGGCCAATCCGAAGGTCCTGCTGCTGGACGAGCCGTCTTTGGGCCTGGCGCCGTTGGTGGTCCGCGATATCTTCGCCATCATCGACGAAATCCGGCAGGAGGGCACGACGGTGGTCATCGTGGAACAAAACGCCCTGCAGACTTTGAAGATCGCCGATTACGGCTATGTGCTGGAGGTGGGAGAAATCCACATCCACGGCCCGGCAGCCGAGCTGATACAAGATACCCGTTTGGTGGAAGCCTATTTGGGCTCGAAATGAATTGTAGGCCCCGTTAATTACCCCTGAGGGGTCTCGGGGGGGCCAGTGAGTCCGCTTTTGGACGAACGAGCTCCGCCCCCCTGAGCTTTAATTCAATGTTAACGCGATGAGCGTATGACATATATCTCAAGATTTGGAGGGGAATATTGATGAAACGAGCGTTTGTTGCAGTACTGGCGGTATTGGTGGTTTTCAGTTGGGCCGCTTGTGGAAGCGCTGCCAAGAAGTACTCCCAGGGAGTCAACGACACACAGGTCGTCATCGGCAATTCTATCGCGACCTCCGGGCCTTATGCTCCGGTGGGAGTGCCGTTTCTGGCGGGAATCCAGGCCTATGTGGACAGAGTGAACTCGGAAGGCGGCATCGATGGACGTAAGATCGTTCTCAACCACATCACGGACGACGAGTTCGATCCCGCCAAGGGCAAGGCCGCTCTGGCCAATTTGGTGGAGGACGAAAAAGTTTTCGCCATCGTGGGGCACTTCGGCACTCCCGTGGTGGCGGCCACGGTGGGGGACCTGAAGGAATACGGAATTCCCGCCGTCTACTTCGCCACCGGCATCGGGCAGTTGTACGCCGACAACGCGAAAACCAACGACGAGGGCTACAACATCTTCCCGGTGCAGCCCATTTACATCACCGAGGGGCGCATTATGGTGGCCTACGCCGCCGGCAAATTCAACGCCAAAAAGATCGGGATCATCTACACCAACGACGACGCGGGGGTGAATCTCTATGAGGGCGCTCTAGCCCAAATCAAGGAGACCGGAGGGCTGGAAGCGGTAGCCGCCCAGGTCACCGCCGGCACCGCCGACGTTTCGGCCGCCGTGACCACCATGAAAAACGCCCAGGTGGACTTCGTGGTCGTCGCCTCCATTCAGGGCACCATGCCCACCATCGTGAAAGAACTGGCCGCTCAGAGCGTGAATAAGGACTGTATCACCACCTACGTCAACGAGGCCCTGGCCATGAGCGAGGCCGTGGTGAACGACATCAAGGGCAAGTTCGACCTCTATACCCTGGGTTGGGTGGAGTACGCCGACAAGACCGCCCTGGACCTCTACGTCAAATGGGCCCCCGAAAAATACGCCATGAACATTTACGCGCAAACCGGCTGGATCGCGGGGCACTTCTTCACCGAAGGGCTGCGCCGCCTGGCGGGCAAGGACGAAATCACCTGGGAAAGTTACATGACGGCCCTGGAGTCCGGCGGCCCCATCAAAAACCCCTTCGGCGGCGTCATCGACTACGCCAACGGCAAGCGCCGGGGCACCCAGGAAATGCACCTGTCCAAAGCCGTGCCCGTCTCCGAGCAGTGGCCCTCGGGCTGGGAACTGGTCTTCCCCCTGGCCAGCGTAGACTCTCTGCTGGGTAAATAATAAGGGAAGATCCAACTTTATAGCTTAGATTATTTGTAAACGTTCAAACTCAGGGGGGCAGAGCCGATGAAGAAACTAAACGATTCGCGCAGTTCCTTCGCCTCTGGCCCTCCTGAAATTAGGTACTTGCTTTGACTAAGTATACAAGTGGTGAAAGGCATCCTGTTTTTTCAGAAGCAATGAGCGCGACGATATGAACGGGGAGGCGATTGGCGGGATCATCTTGGAACTGCCCTTCCTGCTGGCCAACGCCGGCGGCGAACCCAAGACGGTCACGGACGGGAACACGAAACACCTTGTGATCTTCGACGGCGAGTTCAACAACTGGCTCCGCGACCCGGTGTATTTGTTCAGGAGAAACGAGCCCAAGCCTGAGCCAAAGCCCGATCCAGAACCTGAACCCAGCCCTGAGCCGGAGCCCGAATCCGTGGAGCCCGGCGACGATCCAAGCGGCGGCGGAGGTTGCGACACAGGCTTCGGCGCGGCGATGATGATGGTTCTGCTGCCGAGCCTCTTGATAGCGCCGCGATTCGGGAAGCAACGCGATAAATAGCTGTCAATCGGCCTGAACGAAAGTAGGGGACGCCGCCCTCGGCGTCCCGTTCTATTTGTACGACATCCCGTTCCATTTTTGCGGCGTCTTCCGAATAATATCGCCGATAATTGCGCCTAACATTTTTTGTCGTCCCCGCCTTCTTTGTCGTATTCCTCGATCTCAGCGCCCCAGTCCTCGGAGATGAGAGCGCCGCCGCGAAATTCGCGTACGACCTCGTTGAGAGCGTGATAATTTTTGTGAACTCCTTCACCGTCTTTACGATACTTCCGCGCCCGGGTACGAGCAATGCCGAGGCGCCCGCCCGTTTCCACGGCGTCAATGTCGGCGCCGAGAAAAATGAACTCCCAGCCGCACTTCTCCCTCCGCCGCTCCACCATAGATTTGATTTTTTCGTAGGTGTATTTACGGCTGGCGTTTTCCATGCCATCTGTCGTAATGATAAATAGAACCTTTTCCGCGCGGTATTCTTCCGCTGTGCGTTCCTGAACGCTGTCGATCTTGTGGATTGTTTTGCCCACAGCATCGAGCAGCGCGGTACTGCCTCGGACGAAATATTCTTCCTCCGTCATTGGGCTGACTGCCTTGAGGTCAATGCGATCGTGAAGCACTTCATACTCGTGGTCGAACAGTACGGTGGTGAGCCGGCAATCGCCGGATTCCAGCCGCTGTTTGTCGAGCATAGAATTGAAGCCTCCGATTGTGTCGCTTTCCAACCCACCCATCGAACCGCTTCTGTCCAAGATGAAAACCAGTTCCGTCAAATCTGTTTTCATTGAGCAACCCTCCATTCATGAAATTTATGGACAGAGTGTAACTTGGCGCGAACGAAAAGTGGTCGCCTGCGAGGCGACAAGTTATTTACGATCCCAATAACGGCTGGTCGTAGTCGAACAGTGCCTCGTTGATCTTGAATATGTCGTACTTTTTGATTGTGATGAAGTATTCGACGATCACGTCGAATAGTTGACTGCGAGAAAGGGCGTATCCAGCCCGTTTCAGCAAATCTGTCGTTTCGTCCATGCTGAGTTCAAGCGCAACCGCCAGGGCCAGGATGGTCTTTTTGCTCGGCGTGTAGTTTTTTTTACCGCGTATTTTTGAAAAGTGCCTCCGGTCGATGTTGGCTCGTTTATAAACCTCTGCCTCCGTTTTGCCCTTCGCGCCGATCAATCGCAGAAGCGTCCGCGAAAATGGCTCGTCCAGGCGGCCTATAAAATCGTCGAGTGCGTCGAGCGCCGGCATAGCAATGGGGGCTCGCGGTTCCCCAAACCTAAGCGCACGTCCGATCGGCCCGGCAAACGACGGTTGTCGGCGACGGCGCAGGTTGTCGTGGTTTCCAATATAATTTTCGTCGATGAACGCCTCGACTTCGCCGCGCAGTGTTTTCGAGAGGATGAACGCCTTTTTGTCGAAGACCACCAGGTAGACCATCATCTCATTCTCCGTCAAGAAGCCGGAGATGGCGGCGATGGCGACGCCCAAGGCCTCATCCTTCGGGTAGCCGAAGATACCGGAGGATATCAACGGAAAGGCAATAGATTCACACCCGTGTTCTTTTGCCAGAGCCAAGGAGTTGAGGTAGCACGAACGCAACAAGTTCGGTTCCCCCTGTCCTCCGCCGTTCCAGATAGGGCCGGGAGTGTGGATGACGTACTTCGCCGAGAGGCGGTAGCCTTTCGTAATGACGGCATGTCCCATTTTACATCCGCCGATGGCATCGCACTCCTTTTGCAATTCATGGATACCGGCCGCGGAAAAAATCGCGCCGCAGACGCCGCCGCCCCTCTGAAGCGCCGTGTTTGCGGCGTTGACGATGGCGTCCACTTTCATTTTAGTTATGTCGTTTCGGACGATTTTAAAGGGCATGGCTAACGCCGTACACGGAACTATACGCGGGGTCCCGTATACGGCGGTGCGGCAGTTGTTATATTTTACGCTACCGCAGCCATTTCGCTGCGCATTTGTCAAGTTCGCCGCGCAGCTCCAGCTCAGTCCAAACGAGTTTCATGACGCGAATAAAATCGGGGTCGTTCAGAGGAAGCATGAACCCCATGAAGGCTGTAGGCGTCAGAGGGGAATCGACAAACGCGGCATACAATCGGTTGTCTTTCTTGCTGTAAAGCAACGCTTCATAGGTCTCGGTGATCATGACGTCACCCTTGCCTTCGGCAATCAGCCCTGGAATTTCGGCATTTTTCTCGTGCGTGGCAACTTGGGCTTTGGTCAGATTTTCCAATACATATTTTTCGTTAGTTCCACCCGGATTTTTAATGACTCTCACTGTTTCCTGGTTCAAGCTTTCCGGAGTCGTAAATTTATCTTTGTCTTCCGTCCGAATCAGCGCTACTTTGCCGAAAGACGCGTACGGCGGAAGAAAGTCAACCTGCGCCGCTCTGGCGACAGTCTGCGTGATGCCGCCGACGGCGATATCATATTTGTCTTCCAGCAAGTCTCCCATTAGATTCTTCCAGCTCGTAGCCACGTACTCCGCCTTGACGCCGAGTTCTTTCGCGATCGATTCAACCACATCAATATCATGCCCCTCGTACTTTCCATCCGCCAGCATCGAAAACGGACGATAGTCACCAGGAGTTCCCACCCGGAGTATTTTGTTTTCCAAAATACGGTTCAACCGATCTCCGGCCGCACTCTGAGTTAGAAAAGCACACAACACCAAAAAACACGCAAGAACTGCAACTACTCCGAATTTTCTCTTCATGACACAAACACTCCTCGCAAAAATTTTGTACTATGGTATATCATCTCTATATCTTTGTGAAGCAGAAATCGATGGTTTGAGCAAAATGGTCATTTAGACCTCTCCGACTTGGGCAGTTTTATCTTTGTTTTATGGGATCATAGCACGAATGGACTAGACTGGAGGGGACTGGACGGGCTCAAAGCCGGATGTCGATGTCGCCTTGACGTTCACTTTAGGAAGGGTATAATGCAAAGTGAAAATACTTTATAATTGAGAAGCAAGCGGCGAGAAGGGAGGCACGAAACAATGACGATAAATACTGATGACCTCTTTGTTTTTGTGCCTTATGCTCTTGTAAATTCGGGAATAATCCAATATAATTTAGCAGGAGCCAGGAGCCTAATGTAATTACTTCCCTTTCAAGTTTTCTTTTGAGACACGGCGGTGCCCCTGTCAAATTCAGTTGCACCTCAAATCCGATAAAAAAATTTAGACTTGTGCTGGCGTGTATTCAGCAGAGGTTTGTTTTTGCATTCTGTTTGGCCGGCAGCACTCTTGCCGGTGCAGGAAAAACACGGCGCTTTCTTCCATGCAGCAAGATTTACATAACGAAATACGGTATGTGAGATGGCAACCTCTCAGCAAAGTTAGGGAAGAACAGAGCTCACGGTCATATCGATGGGTAACCAGACGAGTCAGTTGTTTGCCCTGTACTATCTTGATCCGCTTGACCGTCTTGTGAAGGAACGTCTTCGGGTGAAGCGCTATACCCGCTACATGGACGACATGGTTCTGCTCCACAAACTGAGAACTTCGGCAAAAAACAGGCTGAAAAAGCGACTGAAGGGGCTTCAAAAAGGCTACGCGGAAGGGAGGCTGAATTTCGACGACGTGAACCGGAGCCTGGCCGCGACGCATGAGCACTTGATACACGGACACACGTACCGCCTTCGGGCGAAAGTTTACAGTGAAACGGTGTTCACCAGAAAGGATGAAGACGAATGACGAAAAAGGAGGAAAGATTTTTCTGGCGGGCGCTTGTTGTCCTGGTGGCGGTGCTGATGTTTTCTGCGCCGGCAGGCGCCGTGCCAGGAGACGCGAAAGATTTGCGCGGCGGTTACTGGACGAAGGAGCGCAGATGGATTGCGTTCGGAAGGTATAACGGCGAGCCTCTGATATGGAGGATATTGATAATGGATAAGACAGATCGAGGTACCCCTTGTGTACTTTTGCTTGCGGAGCGCGCAGTCAAGAAGATGGAATTCGGGAGAGACAACGATTGGAATACATCGTACATCGAAAAATGGATAAATGATGATTTTTACTACGCAGCCTTCAGTGAAAAAGAGCAAAATGCGCTTGTAAGATACACTCATTTCTATGGTGGGAAGTTTGAAGGTTCCGAGGAGGAAGAGGCGACGGCGGCGTCCAAAGTGTTCCTTTTGAGCGTAGAAGAAGCGAAAGATGAAAGATATTTCGCAGATGACGCAGACCGTAATATTGAGTCGGGCTGGTGGTTGCGCTCGCCGGGCAACCGCGATAATAGGGCGGTGTGCGTCAACGCCGGCGGCGACGTCAGCCCCAGCACCCTGGTGTTTTATTCGTATGGTGTCCGCCCCGCTTTATTTGTAAATCTTTCATCTTCAATCTTCACATCTTCATCTTCCCGGTATGAAATCCTGTACAGCGTCAGAGTGAAGGTGCGCGACGCAGAAACGTATCTCATACGTGACGCCGCAGTCGAGGCCGACAGCCCAAAGCAGAACGAGGCCACAGGAAGCAACGG
>JAISWV010000416.1 GCA_031270755.1 Synergistaceae bacterium | reverse complement strand
CTTGCACGCCTGCTGCGCGCCGGACGCCACGGTGCCCTTTCGGGATTTGAAAACCGAGGACTGGGGTGAGGTCTTCGGGTATTTTTACGGCTCGAACGTTCACCCAGAGGAAGAATATCGCCGGCGTGCGGAGGCGCTGGATTTTTTGTCGGAGCACGAAGGTGTTGACGTTTTCATGCGCCCCTATGACCCTGAAGAGTGGCTTGCCCGCGTTTCTCCTCTGGCGGACGAGCCCGAGCGAGGCGCGAGGTGCGCCGTGTGTTTTGCCCTGCAACTGGTGGCCGCCGCGGAAGAAGGCCGACGGCACGGCTCCACGCACCTCGCCACGACTCTTTCCATCAGCCCGCACAAAGACGTGGCGCTCATCTCGCGCCTGGGCCGAGAGGCCGCCGCTTCCTTCGGGCTGATTTGGGAAGACCGGATATGGCGCAAGGGCGGCGGTTTTTTGCGCTCCGTCCAAATTTCTGGAGAATTGGGGCTCTATCGCCAAAATTACTGCGGCTGCGTTTATTCTCGAAACATAATTTTTAAAAGTGAGGGAATTCGATGTTCGAATACAATGGGATAGGGAAACTTCCGCCCGAAATCCTTAAAGAAGGGGTTTTACGCTATTCGGGCGCGCCGAGGCCGGAGGTTCTGGTGGGACCCGGTCTGGGAGAGGACGCGGCTTTGATCCGCTGGGAAGGGGCTCCCTATCTTGTCGCGGCGTCTGACCCCGTGGTGGGGGCCATTCACGGAGCGGGGCGCCTTTTGGTCCACATCAACGCCAACGACGTGGCCTGCAAGGGAGGGGACCCCGCTTGGTTCATCGTCACCCTCATCGTTCCCGCCCGGGAGGGGTTGGCGTGCGTCCGGCGCGTCATGGAGGAGGTACACTCCGCTTGTGGGCTTTTGGGGATTGCGGTAGTGGGAGGGCACACGGAGCTTACGGACCGATACGACCACCCCGTCGTTGTCGGAACCATGATGGGCCCCTCCCGCTGGGATCTTCGCGCGGACAACATTCGAGAAGGGGACGTGGTGCTCGTCACGAAGCACGTGGGGCTGGAGGGCATGTCGATCATCGCCCACGACCGGCCGGATCTCTTGTCATTTTTGAGCGAGGGGGAATTGGAGGACGTTCGTTCGTGGCAAAACGACCTCTCCGTGTTGAAAGAGGCGCGGCTTTTGAGAGACCTGGCCCGCTACATGCACGACCCCACGGAGGGCGGCCTGGCGGGAGGACTCCTGGAGATCCGCGATTCCTGTGGATTGGGTATCGTTTTCAACGACGACTCCGTCCCTCTCTCTCCTTTAACAAAGAAAGCCGCCGAAAAAATCGGCTTCGATCCCCTGCACTTGATCTCGTCGGGAGTTCTCGTGGCGGTCTTGGCTCCTGACAAAGTCGATACCGCACTGAAACGCTTGTCCGACGAGAACGTCCCGGCCTCCGTTATCGGGCGTTTTCTCGCGCCCCGTGGACAGGAAAAATGTAAATCGGATGCCCACGAAGAGCTGTGGAGAATCCTCGACTTGACGTGAAAAGACGCGAAAAACGAAAAAGAAGGGCGAGGCGGGCATAACGCCATTGACCACCTTCTTACGATAGGGCGCTGAAACGTATACAGCGAAAACCACAACGCGGACTTTATGCCGTAGAATCGGCTGAAAAACGAACATTGCGACCACCCAGCCAAGAATAGGGCGTGTCTTTGGACGTATTCCTTTGAGGGTGTTTGGCGATAATAAAGACCCGAAATGGGACAAGGTAATCGATGACTTGTTGAAAATGGCCCGGTTAACAGAGTACTCGAACGCTTACCCGAGTTCCCTGTCGGGCGGCATGTTGCAGCGTGTTGGGACGTTGAGAGCGATGGCGTACCAGCCCGAAATCCTCTTAATGGATGAACCCTTCGGAGCGTTGGACGAAATCCTTCGGGAACGGTTGGACATGGAACTTCTGCAATTATGGAGCAAATTCGGACAAACTATCATTTTCATCACGCACAACGTGAACGAGGCAGTTCTGGTTTCAGATCGCATTTACGTGATGGTTATGAAGCCCGAGCTGGTCATCGCCGACGAACCCATATCGGCCCTGGACGTCTCTATTCGAGCGCAAGTGCTGAATCTGATGTCCGCCCTGCAGAAAAAAATTCCCTGACCTATCTCTTCATCGCCCATGACCTCTCCGTCGTGCGTTTCATCACCGACCGCACGGCAGTCCTCTATATAAGGAGAGATCGTCGAGCTGGCGGAAACGGAGGCGCTCTTTGCCAACCCCCTGCATCCCTACACCAGGGCTCTCTTGTCGGCCATTCCTCAGCCGGATCCGGAAATAGAGCGGCGTAAACGAGTCCTGATCTACGACCCGTCAACCCATGATTGCGAGGCTGACCGCCCCAAGTGGACCGAAATTGAGCCGGGGCACTTCGTGTCGGCCAACTCGCGGGAAGAGGTAGAATATGAAAGGATGCTTCGAAAATGAAGATAGGGCTGCGCACTGGCGCCCCGGAATCTTTTGGCACGGAAACCTACGATGCCTTGATTCTCCCGTTCGGTGCCGTAACCAGTGACCGTGCGCAAGATGTCCGGCTGTCCTCGAATATCACCGATCGCGAGTTGGGGATATTGTATCGATGGAGTGATTGAAATCAAATTCGCGCTATGAAGGGGTTCCGGTATGAAAGAACTCGCTGAATTTTCGCCGTTTGAAACGATGGATAGTTTTAACCGCCACTGGACGCTCATAGCGGTATTCGTCTTTTTCTTCTCCTGGCTTCTGGCCTTTCCTTTCGAGGGCAGAATATTGTACGCCCTCGCGGAACTCCAGGGCGTTTCCACTCCACGGCTCGTGTTCGGAGCGATGGTCTTTCATGGCGTGGGGCTTTTTTCCTGCGGTTATTTCGTCCGTACCCGGCGAAGGGCGAAAAAGCTGACGCTCTTTTCCGCCGCCTTCTGCGCAGCGGCTTCCTGCGCGTTTTTTCTCCCCCCGTCGCCTTTGTGGACGGCGGCGCTTTTTTCCTCGTCTTTTTTGGCGGGGTGCTGCCTAGCCGCGTGGGGGCTTTTTTGCGTTGCCGCCGTTCCGAAGAGCGAACGCTTCAAAATCATGGCGGACGCGCTCATCGGTTCCAACCTCCTTATGATTTTGCTGAACGCCGCCGCTGTTCATTTTTCTCCGAAAGCGGGGCTGGGATTATCGGTGCTGTTCCTGGCGGTCGCGTTTTGGTTCGCGCGGGGGCTTCCCGCCGGAGAAACGAGCCTCCGCCGGCCTCCGGGAAAATCCAAAGACGCTCCCAGCGTCAATGGCCCCCTCGCCTTTCTTTGCCTGTTCATCGTGGTGTTTACCATCAACTCGGGCCTCATGTACCAGGTGCAGAATCCCGCCTTCTCCCACCTCGAACGGCTGACGGCCTGGTATTGGGCCGTGCCCTACATCGCGGCTCTGGTAATTGTGCGGAATCTGCCCCGTAAGGCGAACCGGGCTTACATTCTCAACGTCGCCATTGCCATGATAGGGTTTTCTTTCATCGCTTTTTTTTCGCTCTCCCGCTCGGTCACGGGTTATCTCATTGTGAATACGCTGATGCTGGGAGCCTGCGGCGTGTACGACCTGTTTTGGTGGAGTATTCTGGGCGACATGCTGGACATGGGGGACAATAATCCGGTCAGGATTCTCGGCGCCGGACTTGCGGCCAACGTGTTTGGAGTGCTGCTGGGCGGGCTGATCGGCAGCGCGCTCCGCTCCCCGAACGTACATCACCCCATGCTGCTGGTGGGGGCGGTGATATGCGTCATCGTCGTCATGCTTCCGCTCCTGCACAACCGGCTCATCCTTTTGCTAAAAGAACACATTTTCCTGACGGTGTTCCAGGAATCGCTTCCCCAAGAACAAAACCAGATGATCCAAAACATCGTTGACGCGGATAAGCTGACGAGACGGGAAAATGAAACTCTCGCGCTGCTGATTCAAGGCAAGTCCTACAGGGCCATTGCCGAGGAACTGGGTGTGACCGAGAACACGATCAAGACTCACGCGAGAAATATTTATTCGAAAACCGGCGCCCGAAACCGGGCGGAACTGGTGAGCATGGTGCGAGACGAAAAATCCGCTTTTGCTCGAAATCATAAATCCTTATAAACAAAACCATTGAAAAAAACTCACCCTTAAATTGACCGTAATTTTCCTACGAAAATTATAGAGGATATAAGACACAACACAACAACAGTAGCTCAGGAAAGAGAGCTAAACAATCAGTGTTAATTGTGTTTGAACTTGCTTTATAGCTTTATTTTCCCATT
>JAISWV010000395.1 GCA_031270755.1 Synergistaceae bacterium | reverse complement strand
CTCCATCTAGTTTTGCAATGGAATCCAAAGCTTGCACCCCGTCCAAAGCAGTCCCCGTAACTTCATACCCGGCACTTTGGACGATCAGCCTCAACATATCCACAATAAAATCCGCATCGTCCACGATGAATATTTTCTTCGGCACCCGCCCCCCTCCTATCTCGCCTGGAGGAATTCTCCCACCGTCATGTGACGTCTATTGTTTGGTTTTCCCCGCTGCAAGAGTCTTGAGTTCTTCAATATAGGCTTTATGGTTTTCCAGGTCCTTTGTAAGGCTCTCGAGCTTGGTTTCTTCCGCCTTTACGAGAGCGTTCAGCTTGGCCTCGAAATTCTCGCTTGCCTTGCCGGTAGCTTCATTGATGGATTCGGCCGCTTTTTTAATGGCCTCGGCGTCCGCCTTGAGGGCCTCGGGGTTGACCGTTTCCCCTTTTTTGCCGACCTCTTCCTTCAGCTCGGCCACCTGTGTGCCGAGCGCCGCGATTTCGGATTTGAGGGCCTGAGTTTCCGCCGCGATCTTGTTCTCCACCGTCGTTCCGAACACGTTGAGTATGATCACGTTGAGTATGATCACGACAAGAACAATGATACCCACAAATTTGCCGTCTTTGCTTTTAGCCGCTTCCGTCAGGGTTTTCAATGTAGCGTCGAATTTTTCTTTCTTTACATTCTTTGCATTGGTTCCCATCGATAACTCTCCTTTCACTTTATTCTGAACGTGTGATTATTTTACAATAAAAAATATCTAAAAAAAAGCCCAGGGACAAACCCTGGGCCGAAATTTTGCAACCGCGGAACCGCAGTCGCAATCGTTTCGACCCTCTCTTTTAGCCGGTGAAGCGTGAGAACGCGTTATTTGACCTCGACTTCGGCCCCTGCGTCGGCGAGTTTTTTCCTGATCTCTTCGGCCTCTTCTTTGGTAATGGCCTCTTTGACGGGCCTGGGCGGGTTGTCCACCAGTTCTTTGGCCTCTTTCAGGCCAAGGCTCGTGATCTCGCGCACGACTTTGATCACGTTGATCTTGTTTGCGCCGGGGGCCTTATAGATGACGTCGAACTCCGTTTTTTCTTCTTCAACGGGGGCCGCGGCGCCGGGGGCCATCATCATGGGCATCGCCATGGCGGGGGCCGCAGCGGAAACCCCAAACTTATCCTCCAGAGCCTTCACCAATTCGGAAAGCTCGAGCACCGTCATTTCTTCGATGGCTTTGATCAAATCTTCACGGGTCATATCTTTTTCCTCCTGATATTTTTTCCGCCTCGCGGCGGATTCATTTTGACAATCAAAGTATTTCTTTTACGAACACAACACGACCAGGTGTACCTACGCGGCTTTTTCTTTTTGTTCCTTGATCCGATCGAGGCACGTGACGAGACCGCGTATCGTTCCCGAAAGAACGGTCACGAGACCCGTCAAAGGCGCCGCCACGGTGCGCACCACCTGCCCGATGAGAATTTCTTTGGGCGGAAGGTCCGCGAGAGCTTGAACCTGTGAAACGTTCAAAACGACCTTGCCCAAAAGGCCTCCTTTCAAGATAAAGGCTTTTTGGGTCTTATCGACTGCGTAATCCCTCAAAACTTTTGCCACGGCAACAGGGTCTCCGTAGCAGAGCGCGTACACGTTGGGCCCTGCGGTCATGGCCTCCGGCAGGTTTTCCATCTTCGCCTCTTTCATGGCGATGGAAAAAAGGGTATTCTTCGCGACTTTCAGTTCTCCGTCCACTGCTCGCACTTGGGCGCGAAGCCGAGTGCTTTGAGCCACGGTCATACCCCGGTACTCTCCCACAAAAACGGCCGTTGCTTTCTCCAACTTGCCCTTCAAAAGATCCACTTGTTCGTATTTGATCTTCGCCGGCATGTTTTCACCTCCTTCTATAAAAAATGCCCTTGGCACACAAGGCCAAGGGACACGATAAACACGATAAAAATTCATGGAACACGTTTATCTGGTTTCCTCGAGGCCTCGGCAGAAATTGAGCTCGCGCGGAACGCAAATCTTCCGGCAAAACGCCTGCTGTCTTCGGTCGCTGGGTTATTTTCTTTTTATCAAAAAATCAAACGGCAATCTCCTTCGTGGCCGTCAGAACATCCACCCGGATTCCCGGGCCCATGGTGGGAGCCAAAGAAATATTTTTGACGTAAGTTCCCTTCACGGAGGCCGGCCGCGCTTTCACAATCGCCTGCAACAGCGCTTTTGCGTTGTCGAAAAGCTGGTCTGTCGTAAACTCTTTTTTGCCCACAAAGTTGTGGATGATGCCCGTCTTGTCCACGCGGAACTCCACGCGCCCCGCCTTGACTTCTTTGATGGCGTCGGCGATCTCGAAGGTCACCGTGCCCGTCTTTGCGCTGGGCATCAGGCCCCTGGGCCCTAAAATTTTACCCAGGCGTCCTACGGATTTCATCATGTCCGGAGTGGCTATCACGGCGTCGAATTCCATCCACCCGCCCGCGATCTTCTGGACCAGGTCCTCTCCGCCCACGATGTCGGCCCCGGCTTCTTCCGCTTCTTTGATTTTCTCTCCCGCGGCCAAAGCCAAGACCCTCTTGGTAACGCCTGTGCCGTGAGGCAGCCCCACAGTGCTCCTCACCTGCTGGTCCGCGTGGCGCGGATCCACCCCGAGCCGTACATGAACTTCCAGGCTTTCGTTGAACTTCGCCGTGGCGATCTCTTTGAACAGAGCGATCGCCTCTTTGAGGCCGTACTGTTTTTCCTGGTCGATCTTCGCCAAAGCTTCCCGGTAACGTTTGCTTCGTTTCATAAAATAACCTCCCAAGTGGTATTGGCGGACGAAACGTCCTCCCACAAAATCACAAAAAACGGGGAATCCTTCTCAATTGAACTTCCTTATTGAATTTCTATCCCCATCGAGCGGGCCGTGCCCTCGATCATACGCATCGCCGCCTCCACATCGTTGGCGTTGAGATCCTGTCTCTTCAGTTCGGCAATTTCTTTGATCTTGACGCGGGAGATCTGAGCGATCTTCTTTTTGTTGGGCGTTCCCGAGCCCGATTCGACCCCCACGGCTTTTTTCAAAAGCACGCTTGCAGGCGGAGTTTTCAGTTCGAAAGAAAAACTTCTATCCGCATAAACCGTGATGATCGCGGGAATAACCATTCCCGGCTGATCCGCGGTTTTTGCGTTGAACTGCTTGCAAAATTCCATGATGTTGACGCCGTGCTGACCCAACGCAGGCCCCACAGGCGGAGCCGGCGTCGCCTTACCGGCCGGTAGCTGCAACTTGATTTGTCCTACTACCTTTTTCGCCATAAAACAAAATCCCCTCTCATGAAAACCCTTTTAATAATAATAAAAATTCAGCATCGAAAAACACACCGTAAAAATTCTTGTCATACTTTTTCCAACAAGAAATAATCCGTCTCCACAACGGTTTCACGCCCAAAAACGCTGACTGTGAACTTGACCTTGCCCTTTTCGGGAACGATATCCACCACCGGCCCCACTTGCCCTTCGAGAGGTCCGCTCTTTACCTTGACCGTGTCGCCGAGCTTCAAGTTGATCTCCAGCTTGGGCTTGATCTGCTCCTTGCCGATCCGCCCCATAATCTCCCGCACTTCTTTTTCGGAAAGCGGCAAAGGATAACTTCCTGCCCCCACAAAACCCGTCACTCCGGGTGTATGGCGCACGACGTACCAAGACTGCTCGTCAAGGACCATTTCCACCAACACATAACTGGGATAAAGCTTTCTGGAGACCTTTCGGCTTTTCCCATCTTTCACGAAGATCCGTTCTTCTATGGGAATGAGCGCGTTGAAAATAGCGTGCTCCATTCCCATAGTGGCGATACGCTGCTCCAAATTGGCTTTTACCCGATTTTCATACCCAGCGTACGTCTGAACGACATACCAGCGGCGTCCGTCTTGAGCCTCCATTTTACAATCTTTTCTTTTCCGGCGCCAAATCCAAACTTAATTCAAAATGCCGACAAAAAGCCACTCGAACAAGTGATCGAGGATTCCGAGATACACGGAAGCGCACAGAGTAAACACGATGACAATCACTGTGGAATACCAAATCTGCGTTTTTCCCGGCCAAGTAACTTTTTTGAGCTCGGCCTTCGCTTCACGCAAAAAACCAAGGCCGGGGATCGAACGTACTATCGCTTTAGACATTAATTGGCCTCCAGTCACGCCTCGAAAATCATAAAGACAAAATAAATGGCAGGCCCGGCAAGACTCGAACTTGCAACCCCCGGTTTTGGAGACCAGTGCTCTGCCAATTGAGCTACGGACCTGCGTGGACGGCTCGGCGCCTTGCACGACACATCTTTTTCGCCTTTTTTCGTTTGTTCGCCGAACCGGACAACGAGGGGTATTTTACACTACTTCGATTCCTTATGCAAGACGGAAGCTCTGCACCACTTGCAGTATTTCTTCACTTCCAGTTTTTTCGGCTGCTTCTTTTTGTTCACCGTTGTCGTGTAATTACGCCTCTTACAAGTAGAACACACCAAACCAATAATATCCGCCATGAGTTTTTCGGCTTCCCTTCTATATTCAGATAATATATTTTTTACTTTTTACGCTATTTACTGAAGGATCTGGGTGACGACGCCGGCGCCTACCGTGTGTCCGCCCTCGCGCACCGCGAAGCGCAGTCCCTCTTCCATGGCGATGGGCACGATCAGCTCCACCTCGAAGTTCGCGTT
>JAISWV010000394.1 GCA_031270755.1 Synergistaceae bacterium | reverse complement strand
GGCGTCGCCCACCAAAGCGTCGGGGGCGACAGCCACCACGGGAGAGGTCATCACTCTTTCGACGGTATCGAGAGCCGCGATGACCTCGGGCAGTTTCGCTTCCAATTCTCTCAGAAGCTCTTGGGGGTCTTTGTCCGGGAGCGTCGCCGAGCCGGCCTGAAGGTGTCCGCTTCCTCCATAAGGAACGAGGAACTCCTTCACGTTCAAAACGTTCGGGGCGCTGCGGACAATCAAGCACGTTTTTTTGCCGCAGCGCACCGCCGCCAGCGTCACGTGCGATTCGCAGTAGTCTTTCAATTTATGCACGAAAATGGCGAGCCCTTCGACGTATTCTTCCGATTCCGCCCAAGAAGAGACGATTTTCGCGCCGTTGACGTACATTTCCGAAGAATTTTCCACCATGGCGTCCAAGAGTTTGCGCTCGTTTGCCGGCATGGACACCTCGACGCGGGACAGGATCATCGACATGTCGGCGTCCATCCGGCGAAGGCGTCCTATGGCGGCGATGTCCCGGTCCGTGGTGGCCTCGTAGGTCAGCGCGCCCGTGTCGTCGTAAATACCCATTGCAAAAAGAGTCGCCTCTTCCGAGGAGATCCTCGCGCGCTCTTTGAACAGCCGTTCCACAAACAAAGTCACCGTCGCTCCGATATGTTCGTAGACCATTTTGTTCGCGGGGATATCGTCGATGGTGGGAGGGTGGTGGTCGTAGACGTGAACTTCCACGTCCTGCCTTCCCGCCAAGGCGGCGAAAGGGCCCAGGCGCGACCGCAGACGGGTGTCCACCACCACCATCAAGGTCACCTGATCGATGGGGATTTTGCTGGGCTTCTGCAATTTCCACAAATGCCCGTACCGGTTCAGAAAATCTTTGACGCGGCGGCTCATGGAGCCGGGCGGGCAGATGACGGCCTCGGGATAGAGTTTCTGCACCGCGATCATACTTGCGAGAGAATCGAAATCCGTGTTGAGATGGCTCGTTATCAAGTGCAATTTACAACCCTCCCTTTGGGTATATCGCTTTCGTGTACACTTCTTCCACGGCCTCTTCCAATTCCCTCAAGCCGCCGTCATTGTGAATGACGTAGTCCGATCGTTCCATGCGCTCTTTGCCGGGCAGGAAAAAACTTTCCCGTTTCGTCATCTCGGCCTCGCTCCAACCCCGCTGGCGGCACCGGGCCGCCCGCGTCTCCTTGGAAGCCGTCACGAACGCCGTGACCGTAACCCAAGGAGCGACCCCCGCCTCGAACAAGAGCGGAATTTCCACGATTCCCCACCTGCGCGTCTCGGTTGGGCACTGGATTCGACCCTCGATTTGACATTCGATTTGACGTTCGATTTCCTTCATGACTCGGGGGTGAACAAGTCCCGTGACCCAATCGTACTCCACTCGGTCGTCGAAAATGCGCTCGGCTATCGCTTGGTGCCGGACGTGCCCCGATTCCCCCAGGACGGCCTCGCCCCACCGGCCCACCGCCGCGGCGGTCATCTCCGGAGTTTGCCACAGTTCCGCCACCACGCGGTCGGCATCGATCAAAAAACCGCCGAGAGACCGGAACATTTTGGCGACCGTGGACTTACCAGCCCCAACGTCGCCGGTTATTGCCATAACCGTACCTCTCGTCACGGCGCACCTCGCCTCCTCGATCGTCCACCAATTTATAGCTGTCGGAGATTTCGAACAGAAACCTCGAGAAGCCTTTTTCGTAAGTCGCGCCGTAGAGCCGTCTGCTGCGCGCGGCGGTGAGGTAGAGGCGCTCTTCCGCGCGGGTCATGCCCACGTAGCAGAGGCGGCGCTCTTCTTCCATTTGAGAGGGGTCGTCCTGGGCGCGGTAGTTGGGAAACACGTTTTCCTCGAGCCCCACCAGGAACACCACGGGGAACTCCAGTCCTTTCGCGGCGTGGAGCGTCAGAAGGTTGACGACCCGCCGTTCGTCGGGGTCGTTCTTGTCCGCGTCGGTGAAAAGAGCGGCCTCCGCCAGAGCCTCGGCCAGGTCTCCCCCCGGAACCACGGACCGCAGCTCCATGACGTGGTCGATACGGTCCTCCCAGTCCTCCGGGTTTTTTTGCCTCAGCAGGTCTTCGTAGCCCATCGTCGTCAAGATATGGTCTATCGCCGCGCCGATGTTGTCCGACACCTTCAAGAGCATCGACATGTGCCTGCCCAGCTCCGTCAGAGATTGCCCCACCTGCCCCTTTATCGGGCAGGCTCCCTCGGCCAGGGTCCTCCAAAAGTCCTCCGCCTCCAAGGAAAAGCTTCCGGAATCCCGGCCCCATGCCGCGAATTCCAATATTTTTTTGGGGCCCAGGCCCTTCACCAGAAACCCGGCGACGCGCTCCAAGGCGTTCAGGTCTCCCGGATTGACCGCCAGCTTCAGGATCGACAGGACGTCGCGCACTTCTTTACGCTCGTAGAAGGCCACGCCCCGCACGACTCTGTAGGGGATGCCCGTTTCCAGAAGTTTCTGCTCGTAAAGGCGGCTCATGGCGTTTTGGCGGTACAAAAGAGCCATATCCCCATACTCGTAGCCGTGGTTGACGCGCAGGCGCTCGATCTCCGCCGTGATGAAGTCCGCCTCCTGGAAATCGTTCTGTGCCACGAGGTTGTAAACTTTCTCCCCGTCGCCCCGGGTCGTTTTCAAGTTTTTCTCTTTACGGAGGGAGTTGTTGCGAATCAGGGAGTTGGCCGCCCCCAAAATATTGCCGCTGGAGCGGTAGTTTTCGTCCAAAACCACGACGTGAGCCTTGGCCTGCGCGCCTTTTGAAAAATCCGTCGTCTGAAAATCGCGCTCGAAGTTCAGGATC
>JAISWV010000216.1 GCA_031270755.1 Synergistaceae bacterium | reverse complement strand
AGTGAAACAAAACGTCTCGCCGTTTACAAATTTTTCGACGCGCAAAAGCCGTCCTCCCGTCATCGTTTCGTCTCCTGTGTCCACAAGCGTGACCTTCCATGGCTCCGCCGTGTTGCGATGCACTTGCATACTTCCGTCGTTCATATCGAAGGTTACGTCGGACATGTGCAAACAATAGTTGGCGAAATACTCCTTGATCATGTATCCCTTGTAACCCAGGCAAATCACAAAATCGTCAATACCATAATGAGAATAAATTTTCATGATATGCCACAGAATAGGGCGACCGCCTATCTCGACCATCGGTTTGGGCTTGACTACGGTTTCTTCGCTGAGGCGGGTTCCAAGCCCGCCGGCAAGTATGACGGCTTGCATGATATTTCGCAATCCTCCTCAGGAGACTTTTTCACTGTCCCACTCCAATAAAGGTCTCACTGCGCCGGGAAGAGGTCCCCGGTAAAGACCTCGTGTCGGGGTGTTCAGCAAATCGTCCAAGACGATAAAGTTCAGCGCGTTCTGGGCGTAAAAATGAACGGTTACAGTGGGCATCGTACTCAACGCAAATCCCACGGAGTAAGCCCCATCATTCATAAAATTTCCTGGAATAGTACAAGAAGCGATATAAGTCCCTAGAGAGGCCTTCCTTGTTCCTGCACAATCGAACCCACCGTCACTCGCAACAAAAACACATTGTCCTGTGGAATCGTACACATGGAAATTAGGCGTAAGCGAGATATTTTCTTTCTTAATCTGATATTTCATTTTCAAGTGGATAGGTTCTGTGATTGCAAATTCGCCGCACACTTGTCCCTTATTGTTTTCAATGGAGGCGCTGAGAAGTTCGGCAATAGCATTGGCATACTCTCCCGGAGAAAAATCAATGGAACATCCGGCTCCCTCTTTTCTCATATTTGAATACTTAACAACGAGAGAAGATATTGCGGCTTGGTCGACGATCTTTCCCCGTTCCAACCATATCCCGCTCTCACAAAGTGACGCCACCATCGGCATATTATGGCTCACGAACAAAATTGTCCGCCCTTCCTTGTGGCTGACCTCGTCCATCTTGCCCATGCACTTCTTCTGGAATTCGGCGTCGCCCACGGCCAAAACTTCGTCGATCAGGAGGATCTCCGTGTCCAGGTGCGCGGCGACGGCGAAGGCGAGGCGGACGTACATGCCGCTGGAATAGTGCTTGACCGGCGTGTCCAGAAACTGCTCCACCCCGGCGAAGTCCACGATGGCGTCGAAGTTTTTCCGAATCTCGGCCTTGCTCATGCCCAGAATCGCGCCGTTCAAGTAGATGTTTTCCCGGCCCGTCAGCTCGGGATGAAAACCCGTGCCCACCTCCAGAAGGCTCGCGATGCGTCCTTTGATGGAGACCCGGCCCGTGGTCGGCTCCGTGATGCGGGAGAGGATCTTGAGCAGCGTGGACTTGCCGGCGCCGTTGCGGCCGATGATGCCCACGCGTTCGCCCTGCTTCACGTCGAAAGAGACGTCCGAAAGCGCCCAAAATTCCTCGGTTCCCGATGCTTTCGCCGCGGCAACGCCGTCTGAAAAAGGGCGCGTCAACCGGCGGCCCAGGCGCTTCGCACGGTCCACCAGCACGTCGCGGAGCGCGATGTATTTTTGAGGCTGTTTGTGGGCCAACATATACTTTTTGCCCAGATTTTCGATTTTGATGACCGTGTCCGACATTTGACCTCGCTATTGATCCATTTCCGCAAAAATTATTTCTAGTACATGCTTCAAAGTATCTTCCGGCAGCTTTTCTATGAAATGGCCGCTTCTTTGCCGGATATCCAACGATTTTATCTGTTCGCACATGATTACGCCTCTTGTCTCACCGTGATATTCGCATCATTCAACATGTCTCAAGGGATACACACGCCTTGGCTATTTCCCCACTTTGTCACGGTAGTCTTCATTTCGCAATGTCTCCTCGCCGGCATCTTTCTTCAATCTTTTTCCACATTTCGCACAACGCACCCCGAAAGTCAGATAAAATCCGCGAAAAAGCGCTCGGTACGGCGGAAGAACTTTATTCCGCTCCAGAAGAGGAAGGCGGAGACCGCGACGGAGACGGCAAAGCCCGGAAGATAAAAAGAGCCCGTGCCCTGAACGCACCATCGGAAGCCGTCGATCACACCCACCATGGGGTTCAGACTGTAAAGCGCCCGCCACCTCTCCGGAACCACGGAGCTGGAAAAGCCCACAGGCGAGACGTAAAGCCCGAACTGCACCAAAAAGGGAACGATGTAGCGGAAATCCCGATATTTCACGTTCAGCGCGGACAGCCAGAACCCCGCGCCCAAGGCCGCCAGCGTCGCCAGGAGGAAAAAGAAGGGAAGGAACGCGATGCCCGGCGACGGGGTAAAACCGTACCATAACATTAAAATTCCCAAAAGCGCCAAAGAGATGAAAAAATCCACCGCGCTGACGATCACGGAGCTGGTGGGCACGATCAGGCGGGGGAAATAGACTTTGCTGATCAAACGGGACTCCGCGATCAGGGAGTTCGAGCTCTCCTGCATGGCATTGGCGAAATATTGCCAGGGGAGCATCGCGGAAAAAACCAGAATCGGATAGGGAACACCCTCGCTGGGCAGCTTCGCCAGGCGGCCGAAGACGACGCTGAACACCACCATTGTCAGGAAAGGCCGGATGACGCTCCAGGCGATGCCGATCGCCGTCTGCTTGTAACGCACCAAAATGTCCCGCCACGCCAGAAAATAGAAGAGCTCGCGGTAGCGGACCAGTTCTTTGAAGAAAGCCGACGCCGTCCGGTTGGGTTCTATGATCAGATCGAAATCGAGTTTTTCGGTGGGATCTTTTCTATCCGGCATTTTTTACACGCTCCAGCGCAAAACTGTTCTTGTCTCCCCACAAGAATAAAGACTCTTCCGGCCTCAAAGTCCTCAGCAATTTTTCGTACTCGTCCGGCGACAACACGAGAACGCGTATCTTGCGGCTGATCAAAGTCTCCACTTTCTCGGCCAGCGTGCCCAAATACTGTTTGTCCACATCCCCCACCAGCGTCAGGTCGATGATCCCGCCGTCGATTCCGTGGGCGTAGTCGCCCGTGATCAGTGCCAGCTTGACGTTGCCCAGGCGCTGGACGATACCTTCCACCAACTGGTCGATGCCCAAGACCTTGTGCACGATGCGCTGCAGCTCGGGGAACAACGGATGCGAACGATTGGCGCGGTAGCTTTTTTTCCTTCCTCCGTCCATCGGGAGTTCTTGCAAAAAGTCCGCCGCGCACAGGCGGTTCAACTCCACCCGCACGGCATTGGTGGACTCTCCGAACTCGTCGGCCAATCCCCGGAGGTGAGCCGACACGTCGGAGTTCAAAAAAAACTTCATGAGTAGCTTTATGCGCGTTTTTGAAGAAATCAAAGAGTCTATCAT
>JAISWV010000211.1 GCA_031270755.1 Synergistaceae bacterium | reverse complement strand
CAAGATGTTTCGCGACAAACTCGACAAGCTCATTATAATTGGCCATGGTGGCACCTCCTGTATTTTTAGTACGAAGTCAAATAATTATACTACTTATATACTGCAGCGTTTACAGTTCCAACCCCATTCACCAAGTCTTGTTTGTCTCTTAAAGAGAAAACAGACATGACGGGAAAATGAGAAAAAACCGGGCGATTTGGCCCGTCAGCTCGCCGGGCGTTTGCTCACCTCGAACTTCTCCCAGATACCCTGTTTTTTCAAAAGCCCCCTGGCGGTATCCGAGGGTTGGGCTCCCACACTCAGCCAGTAAAGGGCACGTTCTTCATCGATCGCCACCGCGGCGGGGTCGGTCATGGGATTGTAAGTCCCTATCAATTCGATGAAACGGCCATCTCTGGGTGAACGGGAATCGGCCACCACGAGCCTGTAGAACGGCGCTTTCTTTCTGCCGAAACGGGACAAACGAATACGTACTGCCATACAAAAAACACCTCCTGAAAAATTTCACTTTTACATTGAAAAATTCTTGTAAAAAGCTTTCATTTAAACTTGAACCGACTCGCTCCTCCGAACATGGACTTGAAATTGAAGCCTTTTCCGTCGGAGGAGAGGGTCTTGTAAAGTTTCTTCATCTGCTCGTATTGGGCCAGCAGTTGGTTCACCATCTGGACCGACGTTCCGGACCCCAGCGCGATACGCCGCCGCCGGGACCCCTTGATGATCTTAGGGTTGCGCCTCTCCGCTTTCGTCATCGACTGAATGATCGCTTTGTTTCTCTTGACGATGGAGTTGTCGATCTCCCCGTCGTTCAGGGCTTTGACGCGGCTGAAACCGGGAATCATCTCCAGAACCTTCCCCAGAGGGCCCATTTTTTCCATCTGCTCGAACTGCATCAAAAGCATTTCCAGATTGAAGTCCTTGCTCTTCAGGCTGGATGCCATTTTTTCGGCGTCGCCGGCACCGACGGCCTGGACTTTTTCCAAAAGCCCTTGCATGTCGCCCATACCCATGATACGCCCTGCCACGCGGCCGGCGTCGAAAACCTCCAGGGCGTCGGTGGCCTCGCCGGTTCCCGCAAATTTCACCGGAATGCCGGTTACGGCTCGTATGGCCAGCGCGCTTCCCCCGCGGGCGTCGCCGTCCATCTTGGTCAAAACGAGCCCTGTGAGGGTCAACAGACTGTGGAAAGACTTGGCGACGTTCACGGCCTCCTGGCCGGTCATGGCGTCCACCACCAAAAGCGTTTCATGAGGAGGGGCCGTTCGCGCGATCGCGGCAAGCTCCTCCATCAATTCCTGATCCACGTGAAGCCGCCCCGCGGTGTCCAGCAGGATGACGTCGTTCATGTGAGACTCCGCGTAGGACACAGCTCCTCTCACGACGTTTAGAACGTCGTCCTCTTTTTCGGCGTGGGACGTTCCCGGACCGTAGAAGGCGACCTTCGACTGCTCGGCCAGTACGCGCAGCTGCTCCACGGCCGCGGGGCGGCGCAGGTCGCACGCCACGACCAGCGGGCTGTGCCCGTTTTGCAAACGCCGCGCCAACTTGACGGTAGTCGTGGTTTTGCCGCTTCCTTGAAGCCCAGCCATCAAGATCACGGTCGGAGGTTTGGAGGCGATCCCCAGAGGCGCGGGCTCCCCTATCAAGGAAATCAACTCTTCGTACACCACCGTCGAGATGTGCTGCACCGCCGTGATGGACTCCAGGACCTGGAGCTCCACGGCACGGACGCGAATTTTTTCCACCAGTTCTTTGACGACCTTGAAATCGACGTCCGCCTCCAGAAGGGACTTTCGGATCTCGCGCAGCGCCAAATCCACGTCCGCCTCCGAAATTTTCCCCTTACTGCGCAGCTTCGAAAAAGCGGACTCCAGCTTTTCCCTCAGAGCTTCAAACATAATTTTCCGCCTCGAGTTCCTTTATTCTGTTCTCCAAACGTTCCACCTGCGCGGCAAAGCCCAAGTCCTTCTCCAAAGCGAAAAGTTTCTCCGCCGTCCGGTTCACCAAGATATGGACGGCCTGCCGGGTGACCCCCAAGGTTTCGGCGATCTCCGCCAGAGAGAGATCGGAAAAATAGCGCATTTCGTAAACATCCCTTTGCCGCTGCGTCAAAAGAGGCGCATAAAAATCATAAAGAAGGTTCGCGCGCACCCGACCGTCGAGACGCTGTCCATCGTCCGCAGGCATTCTGTCGCCTTCTCCCCTGAGCAATCATCGTCACCGACGTTTTTATCGCCGCAGAGCATTATATTTTCGCCCACCTTTCTTGTCAAGCACTTTTGTTTAACAGCGCTTTTGGCCGTTTATACCCCCCGTTTATAATTTCGCAAGGGTTATCGCAACCCACGTTCGCCGCCAGGGTTGCATTTACTTTTCCAATCGAGGTGCGGCAATCTATATCAAATTGACGCATGGTCATTGTTGTGTAAATGGGAAATTGATGTATAATAAGAGCCAGAGTGAAGGGGCTCTGGACTCTTTAGTGCAATTTGAAACTAACCG
>JAISWV010000201.1 GCA_031270755.1 Synergistaceae bacterium | reverse complement strand
ATTGACATTGCTCTCTCGGGGAAATAATATACACATGGATTTGCTATATTTTCACGTCATCGATTGCTTAAAAGACGAGGACTCTATTGCGGCGTGAAAACGAGCTGGGAGACATTTGTGTGTGGAGGATAGATAATAATAAAATGAGCTGTGCAGAAACCGAGAAAAAATTAGGTTTTATGACCCGTTCCGTCCATGTGGGGAACGAAATTGACAAGGAAACCGGGGCTATTCGCAGACCGATCACTATGGCCAACAGTTATGCCTTGCCCCACGATCCGTCCGATCTCAATTGGAGCACCACTGCGGGTAACGTATACACCCGCAACGGAGGGGCAAACCAGCAGTATTTACAAGAAAAGCTCTGTTCCCTGGAAGAAGGCGAAGATTGCGTCGTGCTGGCGTCCGGGGTAGCGGCTCTGTCCGGGGTGTTTCTTTCCCTGCTGAAGAGCGGGGATCACGTGGTGGTTTCGGACAGCACCTATATCGCGGCGTATCGCCTGCTTCACGAACTCTTGCCCGGAAAGTACAACGTCCAGTCGACACTGGTGGACAGCAGGGACCTGGATGCGGTGAAGGCAGCCGTCCAGTCCAACACAAAGCTGATCCACATCGAAACACCCTCCAACCCCACGCTGAAGGTCAGCGACATTCGCGCGGCAGCGAAAATTGCCCATGACGCGGATGCGCTCCTGTCGGTGGACAACACTTTCGCCTCGCCGTACAATCAGCGCCCCCTCACGCTGGGGGCGGATCTTTGCGTGGAGAGCTTGACGAAGTACATCAACGGGCACGGTGACGCCATGGGAGGCGCGGTGATCGGTCCCAAAGCCCTGATCGACAAAATTCGCGCCGACGCGATGGTGAACGTGGGAGGGGTCATCAGCCCGTTCAACGCGTGGCTGATTATGCGCGGAGCCGTTTCGCTCCCGCTTCGTATGCGTCAGCACAACCAAAGTGCCTTGGAGGTCGCGAAGTTTTTGAAAGGGCACAGCGCCGTGCGTTTCGTGGCCTATCCGGGCCTGGAGAGCCACGAGGGACATTCTGTCGCCGTCGGGCAAATGGAGCATGGCTTTGGGGGAGTGATGGCGTTTGGCCTTCGCGCCGACCACGACGCCCACAACCGCTTCGTCAGTTGTCTGGAGGTTGTCACTTCCGCCGTCTCCCTAGGGCACGACGAAAGCCTCATCGTCTTTCTCGGGGAAAATGACGAACGCCAGTACCTCTACCCGGAGGAGTTTCATGGCGGTTTCTTCCGCCTGAGCGTTGGACTGGAGGATACGGAAGATATCGTCGAGGACATTCGGCAAGCTCTGGAAAAGGCGAATTTGTAGATTCGCGCAACATCGCCGTAATTTGGTTCGTCGTATTTGTCACGTCAGATTCTTGCGGGCTTCCATGCCCGCTTTCGCCCATTTGTAAAATGCGCCGTACAGTTCGTCCACGTCGATGGGCTTCGTGATGTGGTCGTTCATCCCGGCGGCCAGGCTTTTGTCGTAGTCTCCCTGCATGGCGTGGGCCGTCATCGCCACGATGGGCAAACAATCCCCTTCGCAGCCGGGGAGGAGGCGGATGTTCTTCGTCGCCTCGAGCCCGTCCATAACGGGCATTTGAACGTCCATAAAAACCACGTCGTATCGTTTGTTTTTGACGGCCTCCACGGCTTCCGCTCCGTTATTGGCGACATCGACCCGCGCGCCTTTTTGACTCAAAAGTTCCAGGGCGATTTCCTGGTTGATGATGTTGTCTTCGACCAAGAGCACATCGGACTCCAGCATGGGCTCGGCATCGCAGGCGTCCTGCGCCTTCTGCCGGTCGGCGGCGGCTTGCTGCTCGCGGCTCAAGATCCCGATCAGCATATCGTAGAAATCCGAGCGGCTGATGGGCTTAGGAATGAACCCGGCGAGCTGGAGCTTGTCGCATACCATGCGCCCTCCCTCGGCGTCGTAGGCGGACACCAGCACCACGCGGGGCTTCTGACGGCCCTCCAGTTCGTCGTACATGCGCAGCACGGTGGCCTCGCCGTCCAGTTCGGGCATCTGCCAATCGAGAATGAAGAAGGCGTAGGGGTCCTGTTCTTCCAGGGCCGCCCGCAGCTTTTCCAGCGCCGTGAACCCCGAATCGGCCACGTCGGCACGCAGGTCCAAAGAAACCAGGGTCTCTCTCAAGATCTCCCTCGCCGCCTCGTCGTCGTCGGCCACCAGAACCCGCAGCCGGCGAATGTCGACGATGGCGGACGACCGGTCCTCGCTTTCGCCCACCTCCATTTTTATAGAGAACCGGAACGTGCTTCCCTGCCCGACGGCGCTTTCCACCTGGATGCTACCGTCCATGGACTCCACCAGATGCTTGCATATGGACAAGCCCAGCCCGCTGCCGCCGTATTTGCGCGTCGTCGAGCTGTCGGCCTGGGTGAAGGGGGTGAAGAGCCGCGCCATTTGTTCTTCCGTCATCCCGATTCCCGTGTCGCGCACGGCGAAATGGAGACGCGCCGTCTTGTGCCCTTCCCACTCCTCCATCGGCGCATCGCCCCAGGCGCGGAGGACGATTTCTCCGCTCTCCGTGAACTTGATCGCGTTGTTGCAGAGGTTCAGCAAGATTTGATGCAAACGCAGCGAGTCGCCCACCAGGTGCTCCCACGTGCTTTTGTCGATATCGAGGGAGAAGAGGATGTTTTTTGCCTCCGCGTTGAAGGCGACCAGGTCCCACAGGCTTTTGAGCACCTCGGACAGGCGGAAGGAGGCTTTCTCCAGAGTCAGCTTGCCCGATTCGATCTTCGAAAAGTCCAGAATGTCGTTGATGATGGACAAAAGCGACGTGGCGGCGCCGTGGATCTTGCTCAGATAGTTGCTTTGTTTTTCCGTCAATTCCGTTTGCAGGCACAGGTGGCTCATTCCCAGTATGGCGTTCATGGGGGTGCGGATCTCGTGGCTCATGCTGGCCAAAAATTCGCTTTTCGCGCGGGCGGCCTGTTCCGCTGCTTTTTGAGCCTGAGTTAGGTCGGTGACGTTGACGATCCACGCCAAGAGCATCTTGCGGCCGTCGTAAAAAAAGTACCTCAGGGACACCAATGCGTCGTACTCGTTTCCGTTTTTGCCCCGCAGCTTCATGGGCCAGTCGTTGAGCGGCTCTCCTCTCTCCACGGCCGCCAGCGCCAGGTCCCGCTGCTCCGCTTTGGCAAAAATGGAAGCGGACGGGTCCCCCGCGGCGACGCCCAAAAGCGCCGTTCCGTTCTTGTTGATCGTGTGGATTTTTTCGTCCACCAGAAGAGCCAGAATGATGGGCGTGGAGTCCAGGACGTTTTGAAGCTGCTCGCGCTGCTGGGTCAGGGCGTTTTGGGCCTTCTGCTGGTCGCGCAGGTCGTAAACGCTGACGACGAGAAGGCGGCGTTGATACACGCGGATCGGCGTCACCGTCAGTTTACATGGGATGAGGTTTTTGTCGCTGTCGATGTAAACCCACTCCACGTCGGTCACGCCCTCTGTCAGGGCTTTGTCCACGATTTGGGCGTGGCGCTGGGAGGAGGGGGTTCCGTCCGGCTGAAAGGCCGGGGAAAAGCGCATGTAGTCCTCCACGACCTCGCTTTTGCGGCGCGCCCCCAGCATGCCGATCATGGCCGGGTTGCAGTCCATGACCTGAAGGTCGTCGGCGATGGTGACGTAGCCGTTGTTCGTCGTACTGTAAATGGCGTCCATCATCTCGTGGGTTTCGATGATATTGGTCAAGTCGGTAAACGCCAGGACGAATCCCGTCTGATGCCCGTCGCGAACCACAGGGGCCGCGTAGAGATTGACAGGAGACCAGCCTCCGTCTTTTCGCATAAAACTTATGCCGGGGACGTGGGATTCTCTTTTCTTGTTCAAGGCCATGTACAGCGGGGACTCGACCTCCGTGTACGTTTCGCCGTCGCGGCCCGCGTGGGGGACGGTCTCGAAAAAATTCGCGGACAGGAGCTCTTCCTCGGATCTGTCCAAAATGGAACAGGCGGACCGGTTGGCAAAGGCGATGCAAGATTTCATGTCCAGCTCCAGAATTCCCTCGGAGATGGAGTCCAGGATCAGCTGAACGTGTTTTTGCGATTCCTCCAACGCCTCGGTGCGTTGTTTGACCAGGTCTTCCAGCTTCATTGCGTAAAGGTTCAGCTTGGCGTCGGTGGCCTGCTGCCGGGCGTCTTTGGACTCCAGAATGCCCGCCATCTCGTCGAAAGAACGGGCCAGCATCCCTATCTCGCCCAGCTTGTAGTCCACGTTCGAGCGGGCCGTCAACTCCCCCGCCGCCAGGCGTTTCGTCGTCGTCAGAAATTTTTCCAGGGGCAGAGCGAGGTAACGGGTCCCTACATGGACGGCGACAGCGCCGCCGACCGTCATGACGTAAAGCATCAACAGAGTGCTTTTGAAGATGACCGTGGAGGTGTTTCGCAGGGCATCGTCCTCGTCGTAAGATGCCAGCACGGTGATATAGGGATCTCGATCGGGTTTCAAGCGCAGCTTGGCGAAGCCGAAAACTCGTCTTACCCCGAATCTGTCGGTGGTTCGAAACCACCCCTCGTCTCCTTCTGCCAGAATCTTCCGCCAGAGCGGCGCGGAAATTTTTTCGGTATCTTTCCTTTCCTCTTGCCGGGATGCCGAGAAGTGGCGCAAAACAAAAGTTCCCGCGGAGTCCACAAGGAAAAAATTCCATTTCTCGGGAAAGTGGTGCAGGTTCATGACCGTCGAGTAATAGCCGGCGCCGACCAGAGCCACCAAAGCATAACGGGGGCGCGCCGTATGATCGGGCATCAGGCCCAGTACGTAGGGAACGACTCTGCCCGTATAGGGCGGCAGGTGGACGCTGGGCAGGCATTCCACGTCCAAGCCGAAGGAGCTCGGCAAGAGATTGGCCACGTTGCGAGGCGCGGAAGACGTTCCCGAGGCCAGCACGCCGCCTGAAGCATTCACCAGCAAGATGTCCTCGTATATTCCGACGGTTTTGAATTGATTTCTAAACAGTGTTTCGCACCCCTCCAGGTCCATCTCCCAAACGACGCTCAATCGGGATACCCTTTCGAGGAACTCCGTCACTGTGGCCGCCACAGTCCGTTCCGCGACGGCGATGCCCCGGGCCGTTTCCAGAGTCGTCGTGGCGAGAATTTCTACAACTTGGCTCTCGCTCCGATGTTTCAGCCATTCGAAAATTATCAAAGAAGGGATCGCCGCGCACAAAACCATAAGTACCAGCATAATCCGTATACTAGGCATTTTGACTTTGCGCAAAATGGAAAACATCCTGACTTTCCCCCTTAAAAGGCTGCTCAAGGCTGCTTAAAGCTGATTGTATCACATTATAATCTGACTATTTTCCAAAATTCTCGCGTCACCGTCACGTACCGCTCCAAAATTCGCGACCGGCGGCCATAGCACGCTCATATAGGGCATGCGCCTTTTGACGCTTGTCCTTGACCCTTTGAGGAAGAGGGGGGAAAATACCTAAGTTCGCGTTCATCGGCTGCAACGTCCTTTCTCCGATTTCCGCGCTCTGCAGGTAGTGCATCAAAGACCCCATGACGGTCTCCCGGGGCCAGGCGGGCAGCGTTTTCCCCTCCAGAAGCCTCGCGGCGTTCACCCCCGCGGCCAAGCCCATCGCCGTGCTTTCCATGTACCCTTCGACTCCCGTGATTTGGCCGGCAAGAAAGAGCTCGGGTCTTTTTTTCAGCCTCAAGTGCCGGTCCAACACGGCGGGCGCGTTCACGTAAATATTTCTGTGCATCACGCCGAACCGCACGATATCGGCGTTCTCCAGCCCGGGAATCATTCTCAGCAGGCGCGACTGCTCGCCCCATTTCAACCCGGTCTGAAACCCCACCAGGTTGTAAAGCGTTCCCTCCCGGTTGTCTTGGCGCAGTTGCACCACCGCGTGGGGTTCGCGGCCGGTCCTGGGGTCCGGCAGCCCCACGGGTTTCATCGGGCCGAAACGCAGCGTGTCCACGCCCCGGGACGCCATGACCTCGATGGGCATACAGCCCTCGAAGTACGCGTCTTTTCCGGAGAACATCCCGTCCTCGAAACGATGGGGAAGCACGCGTTCCGCGCCGATCAAAATCTCGTAAAAGGCCAGATATTCTTCTTTGTTCATGGGGCAGTTGATGTAGTCGTTG
>JAISWV010000128.1 GCA_031270755.1 Synergistaceae bacterium | reverse complement strand
ATACGGAGGCGGGAAGAACCTCGACGAAGCCCAAGTCCTTTTACGCGGTCTGGTGAGCAAGGGCTACACCCAGCTCGAAGAGACTCTCCGTCAGGTGGAGCGCCGCCTCGCCGATCGGAAAGCCGGCGTCTTGGAGGCGGATGTCCTGTCCGCGGAAATAGCGAGCGGCAACGCTTCTTTCGACCAACGCTACAAAGACAAGCGTATCGTGGTCGCCGGCTGGGTGAATGCCCTGGAGCGGCTGAACGATTACGGCTACGTCATGAAGCTCGGTGGGGCGGACCTTTCGTCCGCTCCCAAGGACAACGCCATGGCGGTCTTTTATGAGCCCTCCCGGACGGGTGCCCTGAGCGCGCTGAAGTCCGGCGCTTTCGTAAAATTGAGCGGCGTCTATGTGGGAAATCACCCATTCCCGCTGGAAGATTGCGCTTTTACCCTGTTCGGGTGTTCCCTGGTCGAGGCCGTTTCGGAAGACAAGCGTCCTTAACGCCGCCAAGGGTGACTTCTTTGTCCTCGATCCGAAAAGCTGCCTTTCTGATTCTTGTCGCCCTGCTGTATCTTTTTTCCCGCGGCGTAGGAGACCATGGACTGCTGGACCCCATCGAGGGCATCAACGCATCCGTGGCGCTGAATATGGTGGGTCGAAGAAATCCCCTGGCCCCTCTGGTGGGGAACCTGCCTTACTTGGGAAAAGCAATGGGGTTCTGGTGGTTTTCGTCGGTGTCGCTGCTGCTCTTCGGCTGGCTGGAGTTTTCCGTGCGCTTCTGGTCTGTGGTAGGCGGATTGGGGATGAGCGCGGCGAGCTGGTTCATCGCACGGCGGATGAACGGCGAACGGGCGTCCAACTACGCCGCGGTCATGACGGGAACGAGCCTTCTGACCTACGTGGCGTCTCAAGTCGCGTCTCCCCACGCGCTTTACGCCTGCTGCGTCACAGCGGCCCTGGCGGCAATCGTCGAGGGAGTTCAAGACCGGCGTTTTTTCCTTTTGCTGCATGTTTCCGCCACTCTGGCATTTATCGTCTACGGCCCCATGGGGGTGATTCTTCCATGGCTGAGTCTTTTGCTTTACGCCTATGTCGCGGACCAAGCCCGGCTTTTTCTGAAAGCGTTTTTTTACTGGCGGGGACTCCTGGCAACAGTGCTTCTCGGCGGAGGGTATCTTTTTCTTCTCTATTTTAAAAATCCGACTCTTTTGGCGTTGATGAAATACAACCCCCCGGCTTCGGCTTTCAGCTCGGTCTCCTCCACTCTGCTGTTTCTGTCCGCAGGATTTTTCCCCTGGATGGGGTTGCTGCCCGAGTCCCTGAGAAGGGCGCTGCCGCGCAACTGGAACTTCATTCTGCCCCACGAAAAACGGAACGCCCTTCTTCTGATTTGGGTCGCCGTGTTCTTGTTCTTCGGGATTTCTTCGAGAGACGCTTTTCTTCTCGCCGCGCCGCTTCCCGCCCTGGCGTCGCTTTGTGCCTCCAGCCTCGCGGACGCGGTCGAGAAAAACGACACGCGCTTTTTCCAGCGGGCGATGGCGGTGGAGATTCTGTTGTTCGTGCCCTTCCTTTTTCTCGAAATGCCCTGGCTGTATTACCGTCATTCGTCATACCTGAGGAATACGCTGATGTCCGTGATCCCCTGGATGGGGTTTTGCTTTTTGTTTCTTTTCGCCGGATGGTACTACGCCAAAACGCATCAGCCCCGTAAATTGATGCTGCACCTCAGTTTAACCGCGCTGCTTTCTCTGCTGCCGCTGGCCGGAGTTTTCGACCTGCTGGCCGAAACCGCGTCCGTCCGGGACGTGGGCCTCTACTTGAGGAACACCCTGGGGCAGGGCGACGTCCTGGTACAATATGTCATGAACCGTCCGTCACTTTACTTTTATACGGCCCGGGAGTCCTTGTTGATCCGGTCCCCTCTCATCCCGGGGGTGATGGAGCAGAAGGCCCTGAACGATTCGTTCCTGAACCGAACCTGGGAAAAAACGGACCGCGTTTTTATGATCGTCGAGCGGCACCAGGAAATCGCAAACCCGCTGCCGCAAGAAGTGTACAACATTCACGACACGCGCGAGATGACCGTACTGAGCAATCGAAGAGACTGAAAATAAGCATTGGAAATTGAGACTGGAAATCACACGGCAGAAGTCAAACGAATAGGAGGAATCATATCAATGACGAGCATGACGATCCGAGAAACAGCCGTCTCCGTCGCAAAAGGCGCAATCGAGTCCGTTCTCCCCGAGCGGGCGGTTAAAGAGGCCCTGGCCGAGCCCATAGAGGGTTCTGTCGTCCTTGTCGCCATAGGCAAGGCCGCGTGGCGGATGGCCAGCGCGGCGTACGATTCGCTGGGGCCGCGGATCGCGCGAGGCTGCGTCATCACCAAAGATGGACACTCCAGAGGCCCTATCGGCGCCCTGGAAATTTTCGAGGCCGCCCATCCCGTCCTGGAGCAACGCAACTTGGACGCGACCCGAAGGGTTCTTTCGATGGTGGAAGGGCTCTCCGAGAAGGACACGGTGCTTTTCCTGGTCTCCGGGGGCGGTTCCGCTCTCTTCGAGCTGCCGCTGGAGGGTGTCACTCTGGAAAACGTCGCGGACATGACCAGCCAATTGCTGGCCTGCGGCGCGGACATCGTCGAGATCAACACGCTGCGTAAACGGATTTCTTCCGTCAAAGGAGGGCGTTTCGCGCAGGTGTGCGCCCCCGCTCGAGTGAGGTCCGTGGTCCTCTCCGACGTCTTGGGAGACCGGCTGGACAGCATCGCCTCCGGGCCGGCGTACCCGGACTCCAGCACCTGTGAAGACGCGGCCGCCATCGTGCGCAAGTACGGGCTGAATCTTCCCCCTAGCGTCTTGGACAAGCTCTCCGTCGAAACGCCCAAAGAGCTGAACAACGTCGTCACACAGATCACGGGAAGCGTGCCCGTCCTCTGCGAGGCCGCAAAAAAATCCTTGACGGAACGCGGTTTCGCCACGACTCTTTTGACCACCACTCTGGACTGCGAGGCCGCGGCGGGCGGGGCGTTTTTCGCCGCCCTGGCGCGCGAGGCGGCGCGGGGGCGCAAAGACCGGACTTCGCCCGTCGCTTTCGTCGCGGGAGGAGAAACCGTGGTGAAGCTCAAGGGAAAGGGGAAAGGCGGCCGATGCCAAGAAATGGCGCTGGCCGCGGCCTTGGGGCTGCAGGGGTTGGACGGGGTCGCCTTTGCCGCCGTGGGGTCGGACGGAACGGACGGTCCTACGGACGCCGCGGGCGGAGTGGTGGATGGCGGGACGACCCGAAGAATTCGCTCCCGGGGGCTGGATCCTCACGCGATGTTGGACGACAACGACGCCTACCACGCCCTGGAAGCCTCCGGCGATCTTTTGATCACAGGCCCCACGGGCACCAACGTGAACGACTTGATCGCGGTCCTGATCGAATGAGCGGATGACCGAGCCCCCCTGGGCCCGGCTCCCTTGAGCTTGGCTCCCTCGAGCTCGCGCCCTCCTGAGCTTGAACGTTTAACAGGCTCTCGAGAAATTGGCGCAGGTCGGCGGTAGTCTCCACAAACACCGGGGAGCAGGCCCTGACGTTCGGCCGGGCGACGTGGAATCCGCAGCCGATGAAGAGGTCCGCCAGGCCGTCGGCGTACACCTGATAGTCCGACATTCCATCGCCGAGCATGACGACGGTCCCCGGCAGACGATTTTGTTCCCTCAGGGCGCGAAGAACCTCGCTTTTTCCGCCTTCGCGGGCCAGAGGCCCTTCTTTGACGCCGACGACACAGCCGTTGCCGTCGGCAATGTATTCGTTGGCGAAACAGTCCTCGTCGGGAATGCCGAAAAGCTTCGCCACCGGGCGGACGATCTGGGTGAAGCCGCCGCTGACGATGAACGGCTTTTGCCCTCTCCGGGCGAGAAAGTCGAGAATGTCGTCCATTCCGGGGGTGAGAAAGCCCTCGATCCGCGCCGCCATCTGCGCGAAGTCCTCCGTCTTTGCCCTCGACAAACGCAGGCGCGAGGCGAGCGAAGCGCTGAAATCGAGTTCTCCGTTCATGGCGCGCAGCGTGATCTCGTCGATTTTCCGCCTGTCGTCCTCGCCGCTCAAGTTCTGTTTGATCAGCGTATCCAGCGTTTCGATGGATACCAGCGTCGAGTCGAAGTCAAAGACAAAAGAATTGCGCGTCTCCATAGTCGGACATCTCAGTCATCAATTATCAATTACCAATTATCAACCGTCGATCATGCCCAATCATGCGATGACCCGTATCCGGACGACTTCGTCTATTCCCGCGATCTCGTCCGCCACCGAGGCCAGGGCCGCGGCGTTCGCGCAGGAGCCGTCCAGGTCGATGATGTTGTAGGCGTAGTCGTTTTTGCTCTTGTTCAGCATATTGGAGATGTTCATTCCAGCGTTGGCCAGGGCGGTCGTGATCGGGCCGACGACGTTGGGGACGTTGCGGTTGACGACGGTCAGGCGCGGCCCGCACGATGGGCCGATGCTGCAGTCGGGCAGGTTGACCGAGTTCGAGACGATGCCGTTCTCCAAATAATTTCTGAGCTGCCGCGCGGCCATGACCGCGCAGTTGTCCTCGGCTTCGGGGGTGGAGGCCCCCAGGTGAGGCAGCACCAATACCCCCTCCGCGTCCACGACCTCCTGCGTGGGGAAATCCGTGACGTAGCGGTCCAAGCAGCCGCTTTGCAGGGCTTCCAGGACCGCTTTATCGTCCACGATCTCGCCCCGTGAAAAATTCAGCAGGCGCGCTCCGCGTTTCATCTGAGCCAATATCGCTCCGTCGAACCATCGCCTGGTCGTGTCGATCAAGGGCACGTGCAGCGTGACATAATCGCTTTCGGCAAGAAGCTCGCTGAGGTTCATGGCCCGAGTGACGCTGCGGGACAGTCCCCAGGCCGCGTCCACCGAGAGGTAAGGGTCGTAGCCGGAAACTTTCATGTCCAGAGCCTCGCAGGCATTGGCGACCAGAACGCCCACCGCGCCCAATCCGACGACCCCCAGTTTCTTCCCCGACAGCTCGGGGCCGATGAACTTCGCCTTGCCTTCTTCGACGCGGGCGCCTATGTCGGAGCTTCCTTTCAGCTCGCGAACCCAGTTGACGCCCTCCACGATCTTGCGGGAGGACAGCAGCAGGCCGGCCAGGGTGAGTTCCTTGACCGCGTTGGCGTTGGCGCCGGGCGTGTTGAAGACCACGATACCGGCCTCGGAACACCGAGAAACGGGGATGTTGTTGTATCCGGCCCCCGCCCGGGCCACGGCCAGAAGGCGGGCGTTCATCGGCCTGTCCAGCATGGACGCGCTCCTGAGCAATATGCCGTCGGGATCGGGCAAGCTGTCCGAGACGACGAACCCAGAGGAGGGCAGCTCGTCGAAGGCTCGTTGGGAAATATGGTTCAGAGTCAGAATGTCGAACATAGTCTTCTTTTCGTTCTCCTTCGCTGATTTCGTACTGGCACCCCGCTTGACTGCGGGCGCCTTATATTTGAGCTCTTTCCCGGTCGCGCAGGACCCGGCGCAAAACCTTCCCTGTCACCGAAAGGGGCAGGCTATCGACAAAATCCACTTTTCGCGGGACTTTGTAGTGCTCCAGGCGCTCTTTACAATAATGGAGGACCTCCGACTCCGTGACCTCCGCGTCAGGGCGTTTCTGAATATAGGCCTTGGGTATCTCTCCGCTGCTCACGTTGGGAATTCCGATCACCACCGCGGCTTGTATCGCCGAATGCTGCTGCAGCACGGCCTCTACCTCCTGAGGGTAGACGTTGAACCCGCTCACAATGATAATGTCCGTCACCCGATCCAAGATTCGAATATAACCGTCCTCAAGGCGTACGTAATCGCCGGTGTTGAACCAGCCGTCGTCGAAGCGCTCGCTGCCGCTTTCCACGGCACGAAAATACCCCTTCGTCACGGAGGGGCCGCGCAGCCATAAGACGCCTTCGGCGGCTTCGGGCAGAAGTTTACCGTTTTCGTCGCGAAGCTGCCGTTCATAACCCCCGAGAAACTCTCCGACGGTCCCCAATCTGCGGCGCGCATAGCTCTTGTTGAAGGAAACGACGGGAGAACATTCTGTCAGCCCGTATCCTTCGATGACGCCGACGCCCATCAATCTCTCGACCCTCTCCTCCATTTGGACGTTGTACCGATCGCCTCCGATAATCAAGAGCTTGATGCCCTCGGGCCGCGCGGCGCCTTTCTCAAGGAGCCCCAACAAAAAATTCAGCATCATGGGAACGAGAAGGACCACGTTGACGGACGCCGCCCCAATGGCCTCCAAAGTGCGGGATGGGGGCAGAAAGCTGGGGATGGTGGCCTGCGCACCTTTCAAAACGAGAGGCAGGATGCTTCCGGCCATAAAACCGAAAGCGTGGAAGTTCGGCAGAACGTTCAACAGAATATCGCCCTCCTTCAGGTCTTCCAGAGATTCGATACACTTGAAGCAGTTGTCCAGAAGGTTGGTGTGGGAGATAGGAACGGCTTTAGGCGTGCCTGTCGTCCCAGATGTGGAAAAAATCACCGCAACTTCGGGGTCCTCCGGGGCACTCGCTCTTCCTTGGAACTCCGGCAGCGGTCCCGCGGGTGGGCAGGTGACATGGGCCCAGCCTCGGGCGCCCAGCTCCGAGACGGTTTCTTTTGGAACTTCACCGGACAGGACGACGGCAAAGGGGTTGAGAAGCGACAGCGTCGCGGTCAAAGAAGCCAGGCCGGATTTGGCGTTCAAAGGACAGATCGAACCCCCCAGCCGCCACGCGGCAAGGGAAAGCGCGGAAACCATAGGGCTGTTCGGCATCAAAACAGCGATGCGCTGGCCTTCCGAAAAGCCCGCTGTACGCAAAGTATCTTCGCAAACATCCGTCATATTTTTTAAAAAAGCCTGATTGTACCATTCTCCTTCCCACCAAAAACATTTGCTCTCGGGCGAAGTTTCAAGATAACCGCCGACAACGGTGTCAAGTCTTTCGGTCAAAATCACCGCCTCCTTCGAAAAGTTATTGTGAAAACAACCGCGAATCAATGACTGTTATATTGCTGTCATATTATTTTAACCTTTCAACGATGATCGGACAGCGCAGAACGGCAAGAATTTTATGAAATACGAAAAAAGGCGAGAAGCAGTTGCGCGCTTCTCGCCTTTACAAATCAGTTTTCTGGCAGAGACCTACTCTTCCGTATGTACCCCATACAGTACCATCGGCGCTGTCAAGCTTAACTTCCGGGTTCGGCATGGAACCGGGTGTGACCTCGACGCTGCGTCCACCAGAAAACCAAACTCTCTTTACCCCATGTACTCTTCGACTTTTCCTTTTCACTTTCATAAAAGACAACAACAACTTGGAGAAAAAAGTCTCGACGTATTAGTACCGGTCAGCTCAACGCATCTCTACGCTTACACCCCCGGCCTATCTATCCGGTCGTCTTCCGG
>JAISWV010000109.1 GCA_031270755.1 Synergistaceae bacterium | reverse complement strand
ATTCCATCCACGCGGGCCAAAAGCATGGAAAGAAGCTCGTCGAGCCCTATCTGCATAGGCATTTGGTTATTCCCCTTTCCGAATATAGCTGATTTTGTTATTTTAACATACAAGGCGCGGCAAAAGCGCCGGAAAGCCAAAAAACACACCGTGAAAAAGCCTCCTCACGCCCGTTCGGGCAGAGGAGGCTTTGCGGTTGCTCTCGGGCTTCACGTCCCGGATCGACAGCGGCTTGGAATTTAAGCGGGGTTATTTTTTACCCAACAGAGAATCCACGCTGGCCAGAGGAAAAACCAACTCCCAGCCGGAGGGCCATTTTTCGGAGACGGGAACGGCTTTGGACAGATGCATCTCCTGCGTGCCCCGGCGCTTGCCGTTGGAGTAGCTGATAACGCCGCCGAAGGGGTTCTTGATGGGACCGCCGTTCTCCAGAGCCGCCATGTAGCTTTCCCAGGTGATATCCTTGCCCTCGAGGCGGCGCAGTCCCTCGCAGAAGAAGTGCCCCGCGATCCAACCGGTCTGCGCGTAAATGTTCATCGCGTATCTCTCGGGCGCCCATTTGACGTAGAGGTCCAGAGCCGATTTGTCGGCGTACTCGACCCAACCGAGGGTGTAGACGTCGAATTTGCCCTTGATGTCGTTCACGACGGCCTCGCTCATGGCCAGGGCTTCGTTGACGTAGGTGGTGATACAGTCCCTGTTCACGCTCTGAGCGGCCAGCTCTTTCACGATGGTGGGCATGGTCCCCTGAATGGAGGCGACGATCACGAAGTCCACGTTGGCGTTTTTCATGGTGGTCACGGCGGCCGAAACGTCGGCGGTACCGGCGGTGACCTGCGCGGTTACCGCTTCGAGCCCGCCGGTCTCCTTGATTTGGGCCGTCGCGCCGTGATAGAGGTTCACGCCCGCGTCGTCGTTGGTGTAGATGATCCCGATTTTCTTGGCGTTGAACTTACCGGCGGCGTAGGCCACCATGATACGCCCCTCGGTGATGTAAATGGGCTGTACCGGGAAGATGTTGTAGCCTTCGGCGTTGGTTTTCGCGTTGTCGGCGTACAGTTGTCCGATGCCGGTGGCGAAGTAGACGGCAGGAATCCCATACTCTTTCAGGTCCTCGACCGTGGCCGCCACCACGGGAGTACCGAAGTGCCCGACGATGGCGAAAACTTTTTCATCCTCCACCAGATTGGCGAGAGCGGCCTTGCCTTTGGCGGGGTCGAACTCGTCGTCGGTGATGTGGTTGAAAACGATCTTGCGCCCATCGATGCCGCCTCCCGCGTTCACCATCTCCACATAAGCCTCGATGCCCGCCAGGAACGGCACGCCCACCGGAGCATAGGGCCCGGACGTCGCGGCGGAATTGCCGACGACGACTTTGGTGTCGTCGACGCCCTGGGAGTACTTCCTGGCGGCACTTCCGCAGGCAGCCCAACCGAAGACCACCGATACCGCCAGCACTACAATAAACGCTCTTTTCATCACTTTCCCTCCAAACATTGAGATTATGTTATACGCTCGCCGCGTCAACATTCGGATATGAAGAAGAAGATTCGGGAAGAAACCGCCCCCAGATCGCCGGAGGCAACCGGCGCCTCCCCTGATTAAATTCACTTCGAGCCCAAATAGGCTTCCACCAAGCGGGTATCCTGTATCAGTTCGGCGGCCGGGCCGTGAATGTGAATGTCCCCTACCTCCAGCACGTAGCCGTAATCGGCGATCTTCAGGGTTTGCAGGGCGTTCTGCTCCACGATGATCACCGTCGTGCCCTCCCGCCGAATTTCGTCGATAATGGCGAAGATGTCGCGGACCACCAGCGGCGCAAGGCCCAAAGACGGTTCGTCGAGTAGCACGACCTTCGGATTTGCCATCATCGCGCGGGCGATGGCCAGCATCTGCAGTTCGCCGCCCGAGAGCGTGTAGCTCATTTGTTTCCTCCGCTCCTGAAGGCGCGGAAAATACCGGTAGCAACGCTCGAAACACCCTTCGACGACCCGCTTGTCGCGCACGGTGAAGGCTCCCACCTTCAGGTTCTCCTCTACCGTCAAATCGCCGAAAATCTGCCTCCCCTCCGGCGACTGGGTGATGCCCAGCGCCGCTATTTTCTCGGCGTCCATGTTGGTGATGTCGCGGTCGTAATAGAAAATTCGGCCCTCCGCGGCTGGTGTCAGGCCGGAAATCGTGCGCAGCGCGGAGGTTTTCCCGGCGCCGTTCGCTCCCAGAAGCGCGACCACCTGCCCTTCGGCAACGTCGATGTCGACGCCTTTAACGGCTTCGATGGCGCCGTAACGCACTTTCAAACCCTTTATGCTCAAAGCGATCCTGTTCATACTTCTTCCTCTCCAAGATAGGCTTCCTGCACCAGCTTGTTGCGCTTGATTTCCTCCGGGGCGTCGCAGGCCAGGAATTTGCCGAAGGAGATTGCGCAAATTCTGTCGCATACACCCATCACGAGGTGCATATCGTGTTCCACCAGGAGAATGGTGCAGTCGTATACGTCGCGTATCTGATAGATCGTCGAGGACAGTTCTTGGGTCTCGCTGTCGTTCAGCCCGGCGGCCGGCTCGTCCAGGATGATCAAGCGGGGATTCGCCATCAGAGTCCGCGCCAGTTCCACTTTTTTCAGAACTCCATAGGGCTGGCCGCCGGCGGGCAAATCCCTCCGGCCGGCAATGCCCAAAAAGGCCAGGGCCTCTTCGGCTTTCTTCCGAAACGACCTTTCTTCGCGCAGGGCGCGGGGCAGCTTGAACGCCTGCTCGAAAGCCGTGGCCTTGAAGTCGATGTGGGCGCCGATAAGGACGTTTTCCAGCAGTGACAGTTCCTGAATGATTTCGACGTTTTGGAAGGTGCGCACCAAACCGAGACCGATAATGCTGTGTACGGGCTGCCCCACCAAGTTGACCACCCTCTCGGCCCTGCCTTTCCCCGCGCGGAAGAAGACGTTGCCCTCATCCGGTCTGTAAAACTGCGTGATGCAGTTGAAGACGGTGGTCTTGCCCGCGCCGTTCGGGCCGATGAGGCCGAATATCTCTTTTTTCCTGACGGCGAAGCTCAGATCATCCACGGCCCTGAGTCCACCGAAACTGATGGAAAGGCGCTCCACCCGCAGCGCCTCCTCCCGCGCCAGGGAGTGGGTGGCGGTCTCGGGAGCGAGCGACAGATCCATAAGCGGATCCACCATACTCATTCGTCCTCCTTTTTGCCGGAAATCGCTTCTTCCTTCTCTTTTTTCTTCCGCTTCAGAGGGAACTTCGCCTGCCATAAACCGGAAATGCCCTGGGGCGCGAACATGACGACGAGGATGATCAGAATGCCGTTGAAAATGTAGGGCAGCCCGTTAATACCGCCCACAACCGGCAGCTTTTTGAGGACGAGGTCCGGTACGGCCCATACCACGAAAGTTCCGATGATCGTACCGTAGATGGAGCGGAGACCTCCGATGACCACCGCCGCCAGCACGTAAAGAGAAAGGTTCAGGTTCCACACGGAGGGGTAGGAAAATTTGATGAAAAAGACGTACAGCGCGCCGGAAAGGGCGGCATAGGCCGTAGCCAGAGAAAAAGCGATGAGGCGGTATTGCAGCAAGTTGACGCCCATAGCCTGGGCCGCCACTTCGCTGCCCCGCATCGCGTGGAGCGCGCGCCCCTTTTGGCCGCTTACGAAGTTGTGGGTCAATATCATCACCAGCGTGAGCGCCACGACCAGCAGGATATAAGTGGAGCTGCGGTTGAAGGTGTGCCCGAAAATGACGGGGTAGGAGACGCTCTTGCCTTGCATACCGCCCGTAATCGAGTCCGCCTGTTCGAAACTTTTCAACAGGATTTCGGAGACGCACAACGTGGCGATGGCCAGGTAGATGCCCTCTATGCGCAGCGAGATGAGGCCGATGAGGAGCCCGATGAGCGTAGGAATGAGGACGGCCGCCGTAAGCGCCGCCCAAAAAGACAAGCCCATGTCCTTCACGGCGTAGGCGGCGATGTAGGAGCCGAGCCCCATGAATCCGGCCGTTCCCAGGGAGATGAGCCCCGCGTAGCCCAACAGGAGGTTCAGCCCCAGAGCCGCCACGGCGTACACCAGCACGTTGCCGATATAGTTCAACGTGCTGCTCTTCATCAGTCCCGAACCGGAGAGGAGCGGCAACGAGGCGGCGAGCAGGCCGAAAAGGACGAAGCGCAGGTAAGGGCTGCTCCATGGAGAGGGTTTAAGGCTCGCCAGAGGCGACTCGTTCATTTCGTTCATTAGATCACACCTCCTTACACTTTCTTGACGAATTTTTTGCCGATGAGCCCATTGGGCCGAAAGATGAGGAAGATCAGGATGAGCAGGTACATGATCTGCTCGCCCCATATAGAGCTGACGTAGTACACCAGGAAGTTGCGTCCCACCCCGATGATGTAGGCGCCCAGCACCGGGCCGTAGAAGGTCTGAAAACCGCCCAGCACGCATCCGAACAGGGCGTTCACCTGAACGGCGTCCATCAGGCTGGTGGTCACCGTGGTGGTGGGGGCGATCATCACGCCGGAAAGGCAGCCCAGCACCCCGGCCAGAGCCCACGCCGCCAAAGTCACCCGTCTGGTGGGGACGCCCATCAGACGGGCCACGGGCTCGTTCGAGGCCGTAGTTCGAACGGCCAGGCCCATCTTTGTTCTCTGCAGCACGTAGAACAGGACTCCCATCAGCACGAGCCCCAGACTGATATTCAGGACGGCGTTGTGGGAAATGGACGCGCCCCCCAAATTGAAGTCTCCGCTCCGCAGGAAGCGGGGAAGCGACAGGGGGTCCACGCCGAACAGCAACGGCGCGAGGCCAAGCAAAACCCTGATGAGCCCCAAAGAGATGATCTGCTTGGCCAAAGGAGATACTTTTTTGGTGTGACGGATGATGAGGAAGTCCACCAGGAAGCCCGTGCCGACGGCGGCGGCGACACCGCACAGAGTGGAGGCCCACAGCGGCAGGCGGAAGGACAGAAACACGTAGGTGACCACGAAAGTGTTGAACATGCCCAGGGACCCCTGAGCGAAATGCACGATGTTGCTGGTGCGGTAAACGATGATGACTCCCAAAGCGGCGAGGGAGTATACGCTGCCGGTCTCCAGACTGCGCATGAACAATTGCAGGACGGTTCCCAATTCGTTGTTCACAGCGCCTTCCCCCTCAAGCGCAAAAGCGCCGGAAGCCAATACCGTGTCAAACGAAGATCTCCCACTCGGCTCTTTAATGACAATTTTGTCATTATAATCCTCTCCTTCATTTGCGCTGCGCCTTAAAATACCTCGAAGCGATACGGTTCTCGGGAAAGTGTTAAGCCATTATAACCGCCATTTTACAAGTTTGCAATAAGCAAAAATCATTTTTTATTGAAATCTTCAATTGGTGCTGTTATACTGAAAAATAGATATGACGATAGTGTCATAATAGTCCGTGTTTCGCATGAATCTGGCAGGAAAGGGGACTTGTAGAGTGGAGAAGGAGAAAGTCGGCGTACTGGGTTACGGATTGTATCTGCCCCAGCGGATCATGACCGCGAAAGAAATATCGGAAGCGACGAAGGGCGTGTGGAGCGAGGAAGCCGTGATCGAGAAACTGGGCGTCGTCAAAAAAACGATACCGGGGGCGGACGACGGCACGCAGGAAATGGGGGCGCGCGCCGCTCAGGACGCGCTGAGACGCACGGGGCTGGACCCGAAAGAAATCGACGTAATCCTCTGCATGGGTGAAGAATGGAAGGAATATCCGCTCACAACTTCGGCGCTGTATAT
>JAISWV010000075.1 GCA_031270755.1 Synergistaceae bacterium | reverse complement strand
GGCTATTTGATCAACATTATCGACACCCCGGGGCACGCCGATTTTTCCGGGGAGGTGGAGCGCATTCTCTCCACCGTGGACTCGGTCATCTTGATCGTCGACGCCAACGAAGGACCCATGCCCCAAACCCGCTACGTCCTGAAGCACGCGCTTTCCATCGGCATGAAGCCCATTCTCTTCGTCAACAAGGTGGACCGGGAGGGAGCGGACCCGCAGGGAGCCCTCAACAGCACCTTCGATCTTTTCTTCGAACTGGGGGCAACGGACGAGCAGGCGGATTTCCCCGTGCTTTACGGGTCAGGGCTGGACGGATGGGCGGTAAAAGACTTGAAAGACTTGGAAGGGCTCGCTCCGGGGAGCCCGCTCCGGCGGAAGAACATGGACGACCTTTTTCAGGCCATCATCGATTACGTGCCGGCCCCCGACGTGGACCCGGACGCTCCTTTTCTCATGCAGGTCAGCACCCTGGCCTGGAACGAGTACGTGGGACGCATCGGCTGCGGCAAGATCCTGCAGGGCAGTATCGCCAAGGGCGAGCCCTTTTTGCGGACCTCTACGAAATGGCTGACAACGGACCACGCTGGCTGCGATTGGAAAATCACGGGGACGGAAAACGCGCGGGTCGCTCAGCTGTGGGTGAACCGAGGCTTGGAGCGGGTGGAGGTGGAGGAGGTCACGGCTGGCGACATCGTGTGGTTGACGGGCTCCAACGAAATCGACATCGGCGATACTTTTTCCTCCGTCGAGCTGGAGGGAAAACCCCTTCCTCCGTTGTCCATCGAGGAGCCCACCGTGTCCATGTTCTTTTTGGTGAACTCCGGCCCCTTCGCCGGCCGCGAGGGCCAGGCCATCACCTTGCGGCAGCTCAAAGCGCGCCTGGAGCGCGAAATGCACGCCAACGTGTCGCTGCGCATGGAGGACCTGGGCCGCCCCGACGGGGTCAAGGTGTCGGGGCGCGGCGAGCTGCAGCTGGGAATCTTGATCGAAGAAATGCGGCGGGAGGGAATGGAATTTTGCGTCTCCAAGCCCGAGGTCATCACGGAAACCCGCGGGGGGCAAGTCATGGAGCCCTACGAGCAGCTCATCGTCGACGTGCCCGACGAACACCAGGGCGTGGTCTTCGAGAAGCTGGCCAGGCGGAAGGCCAAGGTGAAAAACATAGAAAATCAGGCGCGGGGTCTTTTGCGCATCGAGTTCGAGATCCCAACCAGGGGCCTGATCGGCTACAGAGGGGAGTTTCTGACCGACACCCGGGGGCTCGGGATCATGTCCAGCTGCTTCGTGGGCTACAACGCCTGGGCGGGGGATTTGACGAGCCGAAGCCGCGGAGCGCTGGTCAGCCTGGACACGGGAGAGGCCACGGCCTATCAGCTGGAGAACCTGCAAGAACGCGGCACTCTCTTCATCGCGCCTCTGGAGTCGGTCTACAACGGGATGATCGTCGGCGAAAACAGCCGCCCCGGGGACATGCCCTGCAACCCCACAAAGAAAAAACAGCAGACGAACCACCGCTCCGCCACCAAAGAGCTGACGACGAAACTGGACGTTCCCCGGCGTATGCCCCTGGAAAAGGCCATGGAGTGGATCGAAAACGACGAGCTCGTGGAGGTGACCCCACAGTCCGTCCGGCTGCGCAAAACGATCCTGGACGAACAGGAACGCCGTAAAGCGGCCAGGCGAAGCGCGTGAGTTTTCATGACGTGAAGTTTTGTGAAAGGAGACCGACGAGCATATGGAAACAACAGGCATGATGGAAGCGGCGGGGGCGGCAGAGGCGCAAAACAAAGCGCCCCGGGGCGTCCGGGATATCTTGCCCGAAGAATCGTGGAAATGGGCCTACGTGTCGAACACGGTGGCGCGGACGATGGCCGATTTCGGGTACTCCGAGGTGCATTTGCCCATTTTCGAGCACACGGAGCTCTTCTCCCGCGGCGTGGGGGACACCACGGACATCGTGGAAAAAGAAATGTACACCTTCGTCGACCGGGGAGGGCGGAGCGTCACCCTTCGCCCCGAGGCCACGGCAGGCATGGTGCGCGCCGCCCTGGAGCACAGTCTGTGCGGGCAGAACGCGGCCGGCAAGCTGTGGTGCTGGGGGCCCATGTTTCGCTACGAGCGTCCGCAAAAAGGGCGTTACCGGCAGTTTTACCAGTTCGACGCGGAGTGCCTGGGCCTTGCCGGGCCCGTGGCCGACGTGGAGGTCATCGCGCTTTCCGCCGAAATTTTCCGCCGCCTGGGGCTTCGGAACCTGGAGGTCGTGATGAACTCCGTGGGCTGCCCCAACTGCCGTCCCCGGTACCGCAAGGTGCTGATCGACTATTTCACGTCGAAAAAAGACGTCCTGTGCGGGAGCTGTATCGATCGTTTGGACCGGAACCCGCTGCGGGTGCTGGACTGCAAGGTTTCCGGCTGCGGCGCCGTCGCCGACTCCGCGCCCGCCATCTACGAGCACTTGTGCGACGAATGCTCCGCCCACTTCGAAGAGGTCAAGGCCGGCTTGGCTCGCCTGGGGTTCCCCTACAAACTGGACAAAAGGCTGGTTCGCGGGCTGGACTACTACACCAAAACGGCCTACGAAATCCTGTCGGGAGACCTGGGCGCGCAAAACGCCGTTTGCGGGGGAGGGCGCTATGACAACCTGGCGGAGTCCATCGGAGGCCCGCATCTGCCCGGCGTCGGTTTCGCCGCGGGGTTCGACCGTGTCGTTCTGGTGATGGAACAGCAGGGCAATTCTTTCGGCAGGCGGCCCCAGACTCAGGTTTACGTCGCCGCCCAGGACGATGCGGCCCGGGGCGCCGTGCAAATCTTCACCCACAAGCTCCGTCAGGAGGGGATCTCCGCCGAACAGGACGCGGGAGACGCGTCTCGGGGAACGAGGAGCTTCAAGGCTCAGATGAAAAGCGCCAACAAGGCCGGCGTCCCTTGGACCTGCATCATCGGCGGCGACGAGCTGGCGAAAAACCTCGTCGCCGTAAAAAACATGACCAGCGGCGAGCAGGTTTCCCTCCCGCCGGAAGAGGCAGCCGCCTACATCCGTCGATATATAGGCTAAACCAAGGGCTTGGGGTTTAAAGTGCAGAGGATGGCGGTCCCTTCACCGACTGTGGAACGCACCTCGAACGATCCGCCCATCAGGGACATGCGCTCCGTCATGTTGGCGAGCCCGCGGTGCCCTTCGAGGCGGAGAACTTCGTGGTCGACACTGGAGTCGAAGCCTTTGCCGTTGTCCTTGATCTCGAAAAAGAGGTTGCCGTCTTTTTCGTACATTTGTCCGCGGACCTCTGTGGCGCCTCCATGCCGAGCCGCGTTGGAGACGGCCTCTTGGAAAATTCTCAAAAGAGAAAGCGTTTGCTCG
>JAISWV010000066.1 GCA_031270755.1 Synergistaceae bacterium | reverse complement strand
CGAGCAAACTGCTTTCCTCCTACCTGAGGGACGACCTCGGCCTGCTGGGGACCAGGACGTCCTGCGAAGCCGGCGAATGCGGCGTCTGCACGGTATTGGTGAACGGAAAGGCGGTGAATTCATGCCTTACGCTGGTGAGCGAACTGAGCGGCGCCCAGGTCACCACCATCGAGGGCCTGTCGGACGGAGCGAAACTTCACCCGCTGCAGAAGGCTTTTATCGAACTCGACGCGGTTCAGTGCGGCTATTGCACACCGGGGATGATCATGGCGGCCCACGCGCTGCTCAACGAGATCCCGAACCCCAGCGAAGATGAGATAAAGCACGCGCTTGCGGGGAATTTTTGCAGATGCACCGGGTATTCCAGCATCGTCAGTGCCGTAAAGAAGGCTGCGGCTGAACGGGGCGCGTCCGAGCCATGAAAAACGAGTACATCGGCCGATCGCTGCAGAGGCGCGGAATCTTGGACAAGGTGACCGGCAGGCAGAGGTATGTCTGCGACAGGAAACTTCCGGGGATGCTCTGGGCAAAATTGCTGCGTTCCCCACACGGCAGCGCGGAAATCCTGCGCATCGACGCGGAGGAGGCAAAAAATTCCAAGGGAACGGAAATGGTACTGACGGCGGACGATATTGCGGGCGGCGTGCCGAGATTCGGGTCGGTCCTGAGGGACCAGCCGATACTGGCCTCGGGAGACGTCAAATACTATGGCGAACCCGTGGCGGTGGTGGTGGCGGACAGCAGAGAGTCAGCGGAGGCGGCTCTGAAGAAGATACGCGTGGAGTACAGGCCGAGGAAAGCGGTCACCGCCATCGAAGAGGCTCTTGCCCCCGACGCGCCTGTCGTAAACGATTTTCATCGTTCCGGGTTCGAGGCCGGGAAAACCTCTCACCCGAACGTTCTGGAAGAATACGAATTCGGATGGGGAGATGTGGATTCCACGAAAAAACGCGCCGACCACGTCCTGAAAAACCGCTACTCCTTTCCTATGGTGTATCACTTTACCCTGGAGAATTTCGCCTGCGCCGCCGCCCTCGAAGGGGAGCTGCTGACCGTCTGGACACCGATACAGCACCCTTTCATTCTTCGGAGGGTCATTGCCGAGTCCCTGGGGATACCCCAAAGCGGGGTTCGGGTGGTGGCGGAGGAAATAGGCGGCGGCTTCGGCGGCAAAGGATACCCGAAAATCGAACCTCTCGCGGCGTACCTGGCGATGAGACTGAAAAGACCCATAAAGCTGGAGACGGAATTTCACGAAGGGTTTTGCATGGCGCGCCGGCTCGCCAACTCGACCACCATCGAGACGGGGTTCGACAAGGACGGTCATATCCTTTTTCAGGATATCGAGACCAGCTACCTGGCGGGGCCCTACGCCGCGGAGGGGCCGAGGATCGCCCAAAAAGCCTCGTATGTGGCCTGCGGCGCGTATCGGACAAAAAACGCCAGGGTGTCCTGCAAGGTTGTAAAGTCCAACACCACGCCCGCGACGGCCTTCAGGGGTTTTGGGATGCCCCAGCTCATATGGGCGCTGGAGAGGCAGATGGAAGCGGCAAGCCGTCTCGTCGGCGTCGAGAGGGCGGAACTCCGAAGGCGTAACATTCCGCTGCGCGGAGAGACATTGGTGCCGGGGGATACCCCCGTTGACGGGGACTGGAGGGAGGGATTCGAAAAAGCCCTGGAACTGTCGGGTTTTTACGATGCCAAAGGACCGATGCAGGGGCGGGGCATCGCCATAGGCATCAAAAATCCTATCCCCGGCTCCCGCTCCAACGCCCTCGTTCGGCTGCTCGCGGACGGAAGCATGAACGTGTACGTGGGCACCACGGAGATGGGCCAGGGCGCCAGAACCGTTATGGCGCAGATAGCGGCGGAAGTTTTGAAACTGTCCCCGGACAGAATAACTATACATATGGGGGACACTCTGACCGTTCCCTTCGACCAGGCCACCGCCGGGAGCAGGTCCACAGTTTCCATGGGGACGGCGATCCGCAACGCCTGCGAGCACGTCAACAGCCAGCTCAAAGAGTACGTCGCCGATTATTTCGCTCCAAACGACCCGCGCGGCGACGAAATGAATCTTGAAAACGAGATCGATCTCGAAAATGGGAAAATACGTTTTCGCGGCCTGGAGATGACATATCAGGAGTTTCTTCTCAAATATTTCGGCCCTTTTCAGGCCGATATCACAGGTTTGGGGGTGTTCAGCGGCAGAAAAGACAAAAATTCGCTTCTTGGAGGTACGGCGGACTTTTGGGAGGTGATCTGTACGGCCGTCGACCTGACGGTCGATGAAAGCACAGGGGCCATAAGGTTCAACAAAATAGTCAACGTCAGCGACGCGGGTAAAATCATCAACCCGCTTCTCGCGGAAAGCCAGGAGGCGGGGGGTTCCCTTATCGCTCTGGGGCACGCCCTGCTGGAGGAAATGAAGTACGACGCGGATGGAATACTTCTGAACGCGGACCCCCTCAATTACTGTATTCCAACCAGCAAAGACGTCTCTTTGCGCACCGTGAGTTCATTTGTGGAAAACGAAGACGGCCCGGGGCCGTTTGGCTCGAAGGGGATAGGGGAAAGCCCCGTCATCGCGCTGGCGGCGGCGATAGGCAACGCGCTGGAGGACGCGACGGGAATTTCGTTCACATCGCTGCCGGTCACGAAGGAGAAGCTTTTCTTTGCTTTGAAGAAACGTAAACAAAGGGCTCATCATATCGAGCCGCGCGATCATGAATTGGAAAACGGCGTCTGAAAACTCATGTCCAACGGCTCTAAAATTTTCGGAGGAGGTTGTGGGGACCATGTCAACAAACAGTGAAAAAGCATTCGAGCAGATGAATTTTATCGAAAAATTGAAGGCGACGGGTCCGGCGTGGATGGCAGCGGGGCTCAACATAGGAGGGGCCACCGTCACCAATTCCGTTTTACTGGCCGCCGCGACGGGGTTTACCTTCGGCTGGGTGTTTTTGCTCGCCACCCTCGCGATATTCTTCGCCACCTACGCCTGTGTCCAGCTGACCATTCTCACCAACAAGGACCCGATCAGCCTGATTTCAGCGGAGATGGGATCGTTTTATGGGTATCTTCTGGCTATTGCCATATTGATAGTCAACACCGTGTTCTTCGGGGTAAACGTCTCGCTGGCCGGGAATGTGGTGAGCACGCTGGTTCCCGCCGTCTCCAACAGGATCGGCAGCCTCTTGATCCTGGTCGGATCCGCCGCGTTTATCCTGCTTCCGGGCAAATCGGCCAACGTTTTCATACAAAAGTCCCTGAAGTACATGGTCTACGTGCTCTCCGTCAGCTACCTGCTGTCGCTCTTCGTGGTAAAGGTCGACTGGAGCGGATTTGTCAGCGGGCTGTT
>JAISWV010000063.1 GCA_031270755.1 Synergistaceae bacterium | reverse complement strand
CGCCCGATCAGGCCCTGGCTGCCGGCATCGGTTATTTGCCGGAAGAACGGGAGCTGGAGGGGCTGATTAGAGGCTTCAGCATCCGCGACAACATCACGCTCAACTGCCTTGGGGAGATTTCCTCTCATGGGGTGGTTGACGAGAACGCGTGCCGAACCCTGTCTGAGGACATTTTCCGGGCGGTGGAGTGCAGGGCGTTTTCGACGGAACAGGATATCGACGAACTGTCCGGCGGAAACAAACAAAAAATCCTCATCGGAAGGATCATGGCCTTGAAACCGGACCTGTACCTGCTGGACGAGCCCACGAAGGGCGTTGACATCGGGGCCAAAAAGAGCATTCTGTCGCTGATCGCGGAAGAAATCCGCGGCAGCGCCGGGGTTTTGCTTTCATCTCCGGGACTCGACGACTTGATCGAGATATGCGGCAGAATTCTGGTCCTGTACAAAGGAAAGATCGTCGCCGAGGTGGGGCGTGCGGACTTCGACGAGAAAAGGCTTTTTATGAATATTCAGGGAAACACCGATTATAGTGAATTGAGATGAAAAGCCTAAAGTTGGAATATCTAAAAAACAGTTTTTCGAGCATTCGAAAATCAATGTCAACAACTTAAGGCGAAATAATAATGGGGTCAGGGGACGAGTCCCCTGCGGGGTATGGGGCGGAGCCCCAAAGTTTTGTTTAAGTTGTTGACATTGATTCGAAAATAGAAACATCATTATTCTTGACCTTAGTGCACTCAAGGAGGTTGCGATGTCTTTTGGGCTGAAGTTCAAGCTGGCGCTGCTCGACAATATCGTGTGGCTGATGCTTTTGGTTTTTTTCGCGGTGTGCGCCGGCATACCGGCCTTCGCGTCCGCCACGAATCTCGTGAATATCTTCTATCATTCGTCGATAATGAGCCTGTTGGTTCTGGCGGAGGGCTTCATTTTGATAAGCGGAAAGCTCGACCTGTCTGTGGACGGCATCTTGGCCTTCGCCCCCGGCATCGTCATCCTCGCCGCCACGAAGTGGGCGCCGGGCGTCGTCGGAAACCCCTGGCTCTGCCTCGTGCTGACCCTGGCCGTGGGGGGCGCGGTAGGTTTTTTCAACGGGTTCTGTGTGGCGAAACTCAAGATGAACGATTTCATGCAAACCCTGTCGATGTCCATCGTTTTGCGGGGGCTGGTGCTTTTTTTCATCCCGCTTTCGATATTTCCCCTGGATCCCGTTTATTCCTACATCGGCAAGATGCGCTTCATGGTTTTCGGCAACAGCATTCCCGTGGCGATTGTCGTCGTGCTGATCGTCTACTCGTCTTTCAGTTTTCTGCTGCGGCGGACGGTGTTCGGGCGCAACTACCAGGCAACGGGGGGTACCGCGCGCGCCAGCCACGTGGCGGGGATCGACACCGAGAGGATGGTCATATGGGGTTTTGTCATCGCGGGTATGCTCGCGGCTCTGGCCGGGATACTGACGGCGGGCCGCCAGGACTCGGTCTCCAACACCATGGGGAACGGGTCGGTCATGCTGGCCTTCGCCGGAGCCCTTCTGGGGGGAACTTCCATGAGCGGCGGCAAAGGGTCGGCTTTCGGAATGCTGGGCGGTGCTCTCTTGCTGGGAATGTTCTCCAACGCTTTGAACCTGCTGGGGGTGACGGTCACACTGGTACACGCGGCCCAAGGTGCGCTGATCTTTGTCGCGATCCTTGTGGACCGCTTCAGGATACACGTCCGGAGCAGGCTTTTGCGGAACGAACAGCTGAAGAAACTCGAACGCTCCAGGCGAAATAATTAATGGGGCCAGGGGATTTGTCCCCCGCGGAGTGTGGGGAAGAGCCCCGTGTTTTTTGTCCAAATGATCGACATCGATACAATAATATTGAAAGGAGTAAAGGTTATGAAAAACTTTGTGAAGGTGTATGTGGTGAGCGCGTTGTGTTCGATGTTTGTGTGCTTTGCGGCGGCGAGTTTCGCGGCGGAGACGGAAAAGCTCAAGATCGGCATGATCATCAAAGAGCCCTCCGCACCCTACATTCAGGCCTTTGTCAGGGGCGCGACGGACAAGGGGGGAGAATTGGGCGTGGAGGTCTTGATCAGAGACGGCGAGGCGGATACCATGAAAATTATGGAGATCGTCGACACGTTCATTTCCCAGAAAATCGACGCCTTCATCCTGGGAGGGGCCGTGGACCTCCGGGCTCTCGTGCCGGGGATCGTCAGGCTCAACGAGGCCAACATCCCGGTGGCGGCCATCGACACCTCGCCCGAGGGAGGCAAGGTCGACTTTTTCCTTTCTTTCGACCTGGTGCAGTCCTCGGCCAAGGCAGCCAAGCTGTTTATCGAGGGCATCCGGCAGCGCAACGGCGGCGCCGTTCCCGAGGGCGTGGTGATCGAGATCATCGGAGACAGTGCCGACATGTTCACCCGGGCGTGCTCGGAGGGCTTCGACAGCGTCGTGAAGACCTATCCGCAGCTTCGAGCCGTTCAGGGCGAGGGCAAGTGGAACAACACCGACTCCCATGCCAAGGCCTCCGACCTGCTCACCCGCTACGGTAAAAAAGTTCTGGGGATCTACGTTCAGACTCCGGACCTCATGGCCGCCGGCGTGGTGTCCGCTATAGAGGCGGCCGGACTCCAGGCCGAAGATTTCGGCATCTGCGGCATATGTATCGGTCCCGAGGGCATCGAACTCATCAAGCAGAAGAAAGTCCTCGGTATCGTGGAGCAGCCGGCCTACGACTCCGCCTACATGGCTGTAGGTTATCTTTACGACAAGCTGAAGGGGAACCCGGTCCCCAAGGTCGGCGACGTGATCGAACAAGAAGGCGCCCTCTGGTCTCCGGCCAGAGTCATCGAGAACCCTTGGGCCGAGGAAGGCGCGTTCATCGTCCTGCAGGGGCCGCTGGTTCCCCAGGAACTCAGCCCCGACGATCAGCGCCTCTGGGAGAATAAAATAAAATGAGGCGAAGATGAGGCGAAGGCTATGCAACAGGAAGAGATGAATTTTGGGTCGAATTTTCTCAAAATTAAGATGGCCAAATGGTTTTAAATGTACCAAGAGTGGGCGCGAAATATGATATATTGATGCTTGTAAAGCAGAATAAAAAAGCAGGATAAAAAAGAGGGTGGGAATCGGTTGAACCCAACGCGGGAAACTTTGCGCCAAAAAGAGGGGTACTGCTTCAGTTTATTTTGGAGGTGTTGAAAGATTATGAAAATGTGTACGCGGATGTTTTACAAGAGGCTGTTTGCGGCGATAATGCTGATGTTTTTCCTGACTTCTCCCGTGGCTTCTTGGGCCTGCACGTCGATCATCGTTGGGAAAAACGCTTCTTCTACGGGACGGATACTCTTTGCCAGAACGGAGGACTGGAACTACAGACGGCCCGTCAACTTTCTGGTGTTTCCGGCGGGACACTACAAAGGCGGCGTAGAATACCAGCTCAGCGCCAATGGGTTCAAATACACCTTTAGCCACGACAGCTACAGGTATTTCGCGACGCCCATGTCTTATGCGGCGACTCTCGCGACGGATGGCGAGAGTACCTATTACCCGATGTTCGACGACCACGGGGTCAACGAAAAGGGCCTCGCCGTGAGCGCGACGAACACCATAGGCTTCAAGACCAATGAATTCGACCCGGCCAGCGAAAATGCGACTCCCTGGAACGAAGACACGATGGCGAAAGTGCTTTTGGCTCAGTGCGCCACGGTGGAGGAAGCCTTGAAGGTGGCAGACGAGATAGTCACCAAGTACGGCACGAACTCCGAGCTGATTCAGATCGCGGACAAGGACCAGGCGTGGGTCTTCGAGCCCATCGGTATCCATCACTGGGTGGCGACCCGGGTTCCGGAGGACGGTTTCGCCGTTATCTCCAATGCCATGGTGACGGACCGCGTAGATATCGCCGACACCAAGAACTACAGAGCCAGCAGTGATTACGAAGCGTACGTCAAGAAATTCGAGGACGCGGGCCTGACGGTTTATCACGAGGGCGAACGTACACTGAAGAACCTGAACGTGGCGCTCACTTTCGGCACGTCGCTGCCCAAGGACAGCCCATGGTCCACGAGAAACGTCAACGGTTCGTACAACTCTTACCGCAGGTGGAGAGGCTACAGCACTTTCGCCCCGTCTCTCAGCCTGAAACCTCTGACGAACGACGACAACGAGGTCTATCAGCTTTACATCAAACCCGACAAGCCCATCTCCCCCACGGACATCATGTTCCTGCAGCGGGACCGCTATCAAAACGTCCCAGCGGGTATAGGCGTCACAGACATCTCCAAGACGCCGCAGCCTGTCAATGAAAAGGAAGAGGAAATAGCCGAAGACGGCACCGAAACCAACGGGCCGCGTCCCATCGGAATATTCCGCCAGGTGGAGAACCACGTCTACGAAATGAACGACTACCCCGCCGAGATCGGCGCGCGCATGTGGTTGAGCATGTCGGCGGCGGAATCCTCCGTCAACCTCCCCTTCTACGGCAATATCACGGAAACGCACCCATACTACTCGAATCTTGTCCTGATGACCGAGTATCAACCCGAAACCGCCTACTGGCTCTTCGCCGACCTGGGTAAGAAGGCTCGCACCAACAGGGTGATGTACGCGCAGCCTGTCAAAGATTATTGGGTGTCTTACGAGCGGAAGCTCTACGAGGAGCAAGCCGCAGTGGAGGCCGAACTGTTGAGCTTGTACGCGGCAGATCCCCAAGCCGCGGCGAAGTACGCGACGGATTACACACTGGCGACTTCCGACAAAGCATTCAAAAAGGCCGAACAGATTCGCGACGCCCTTATCGCGCACATTGCGCAGCATCCTGGCGAGTTGTTTGTCGTTCCCACCGAAGAGCCGAAAGATACGTCCGACAACGGCAAGAACGACGGTGGCGGTGGCGGTGGAGGATGCGACGCGGGGTTCGGAGTCTTGGTGGTTATTTTTGCGCTAGGCTCGGCAGTTCTGCTTAGGAAAAAGAAAATTTAAACCGCGGACGATTCTCAACCTGAGTTACAGACAGGACCCGATTGCAGGGCCCTGTCTTTTTGTCTATCGTGTGTTATAACAATCAGCGTTTCAGCGTTTTATTGACCCTATTTTCGATAAACTACATCAAATATCCTGGACAAACGATGCTTTCCCAAGATAGAATTGTACGACAACGAGGATAGGAAATACGGAAAATACGAATTCTCGAATTCAACTTTTAGCGATTTTTAAGGAGGCAGTCTCATGGATTGGGTTAGGGCGCCGGCATCGATGGTAGTTTGTGAAGAAAAAGGAACGACCTTGCGGGACATCGTTCAGGGCATCATGGATGGAGCGGAGACCCCGGACACGGTCATGGAGCTTCTGGGCATCGAAGACGGAGACAAAGGCGCGGAGAGCATTCCCGACATCATGGAGGCCTTCGTTCCCCTGGTCAGTGCCTGGAGGAACGGATCCTGCGGCGGAGGATGCGCAGGCTGCGAAGGCAGTTGCGGCTATTGATGGAAGTTGCCTGAAACCCACCGGATACCCGACGGTGGTTTTTTTTCATTTTTTCGTTATGTCTTTTTTTAGGCTTCCGGCCTCGAGCTTCTGTGCCGATTTTATATGTCCTGTTCCCGTGATATTGACCCCAAGCGGCTTTTTGACTATTATAGAGGGGCATGACAACGATAAACGAAAAAAGGAGGCGAGGTCACGTGGCGAAGTTTCGGTGTATCGAGTGCAAGGCCGAGGTGGAAGTGGATGCCAGCGAACCGACAAAACGGTGTCCTAAATGCTTCGGCCGATATTTGGAGCTTGTGTCGGGAGAAATGAAGCGCGGCAAATCCTGGAGCGCCAAGAGTTTCAGCGTGAAATAGCTCTGAAGACGCAAAACGGGGGTCAAACGAGGCCCCTGTTTTGCGTTTGCTTTTTGCGAGCACCGTGGAGTGGCCGACAAGCAGGCGACAAACGAAGTGAATTTTGTCGTTCGCTTCGTTTCTTTACCAACGAGCCCTGCTCTCTTGAGCTTTAAAACACTGCTTGCGGGGTCCAGGTCTCCATGTAGATCAATTTGCCGCCTTTGGACTGGAGAACGGCGGCCGGTTTGTTCAAGGGGTTGTGGGTCTCTTTGTCCACGGTCCACTTGAAATGGGTCACCTGAAGGTCTTTCGTGTTTTCGATGGCGTCCCGGATGGCGGGGCTTTCGGCCTTCCCAGCCGTCCCGATGGCGTGGAGGATCATTTGAAGGATGTCGTAGCCGAAGGTCATGTTCAGGATTTCCGTGGGCTTCCTGCCGTATTCTTTCTGGTATTTCTCGATCAGCCCCGCAAGCTGGGGATCGTCGTCGCTTGTGGGATAAACCCAGAAAGTTCCCTCCATGGCGTCGCCGGCGATCTCGAAAATATTGGGGCTGTAGCCGTCGCCCCCCATGAAGAAAGGCTTCCAGTCCAGCTCGGCCGCCTGCTTGATCACCAGTCCCATTTCTTTGTAGAGCATCGTGAGGGCCACCGCGTCCGCACCCCAGGCCTTGGCTTCCGTCAACTGCGCGCGGAAGTCGACGTCGCCGCCGCGATACGCCCAAAACTTGTTCTCCACCTTCAGCTCGTCCGCGCGGGCTTTGACGAACTCCGTCAATCCCTCGGAATAAGCGTCACCGATATCGCCGATAATCGCCAGTTTTTTCGAGCCGCACTTCTTGATCAGGTAGTCGGCGATAATCATTCCCTGAGACGGGTCGGTGTAGGTGATACGGAACATGTAGGGCCGGACTTTGCCCGTGTTGGGGTCCACCGTCACCGTGGGGTTCGTGGCGGAACTGGAGACCACGGGGACCTGCTCTTTGTCGGCGATAGGCGCCACGGCCAGTTGTATGCCGCTGTAGTTGCTGCCTCCGATGGCGACGACTTTGTCGTCGAAGATCAGCTTGCGGATGGCGTTTACCGCGTCCTCCGGCTTACCCTTGATGTCGTAACAAATCAACTCCACGGGACGCCCCAGAAGACCGCCCTTTTCGTTGACCTCCTTCACCGCCAGCGTGGCCGCGTCGCGCTCGTGCTGTCCCCAGGTCGCGCCCTCGCCCGTCAGGGTCGCCAGGTACCCGATCTTGATCGGCTCTGCAGCCGCGGCCCACCCCGCAAAACCCAAAACAACCGCCAACACCAAAAGACTTTTCCCCAATAACTTCATTTTCATTCCCTCTTTCTTGAAATAAAAATATGTAGGGAATTATATTTTGGTTTCTTTTGTAAGTCAATGATAAAATAAAATTCAATCGATTCTTTTTCCTTTCCTTTTCCTTTTTCCTTTTCCCTTCCTTATTTCTTTTATGGCAAAAATCAACCCGGAAAGAGGCGCTCTTTCTTTCCGTTGCTGTCAATCTGAACAGCGAACAATTACAACCGATGTACAACTGGTTTTTATCTTTGTCCGTCATAGTAGATTCAAGACTTCCCCTTAAGGAGAAAGAAATGTCCGATTTTAAGGCACTTACAAGGGGTCTCCGATCCCCGTCATCTCGCCGGCCAGCGCTTCATAGGTGTCGAAAAAAACGGCCCTCGGTTCCGCCGTGCCCGCGTCCGCCAAATCCAGGGCGAAATAGTACACGAGGTTTTGGTATACCGCCTTCTTCGTTATTTCTTTCTCACCTGGGCCAAGAGGATTTGCCTCCTTGTATTGCGTTTTCCAGCCAGATCAGAGGGTGGGCCCACAGGGGCAGAAGCGAGAAAAACGTCATGAGGACGACGAGGAAAAAAACGGTTCCGTCTCCCGCCATGGCAATTTCCTTTCTGGGGATGCCGAAGTTGTCGCGGACCGTGACCATGATTGCCATTCGATGAGCGGACATGGAGCAGAGGAATCCCAATCCCAGGCTGTACAGAACCGACCCCAACATGTGCATTGCCGGGTCTTGGGGAGGGCTGTCGGCGTAATAACGGAAGAAAAGAAACCCGATCGAGGAGCAAAAGATGACGACGACTCCGAACAAGGGGGACAGCTCTATCATCCCGAAGATGGACCAAAGGCCCCAGAAGCTTATGGCCGCCCGAATGCCCATCCCCAGGGTGGCCGCTTCCTTGAAGGACTCCCACAAAATACGCGGCAGCGCCTCCCGCACGAAAGGGGCGCGTTTTTTCGGCGCTTTCCTTCCCCCGTACTCCCACATCAGGTCGCTGAAGTCGAAGGCGTCGTCCTCTTCCACGTACCACCATCCCTTGCCGCCCGAGGCGCCATGACTCTTGTGGGCGTTTGTGAAAGCCTCGTTGGGATTCATACCCTGCCTCGCCCGGTTCTGATACCTGGGCGGTTCAGTGGGTCTGGGCGGGCGGGGAGGCCGCGGGGGCTTGGAGGAGAGACCCCTCTTTTGGCGCAGGGCGTCATAGGCCATTCTGATCTCCCTGTACCGCATCTCTCCGTCCAGAGACGGGTCCTTGTCGGGATGATACAGCTTCGCCAGCCGACGGTAAGCGGCTCGGATTTCGTCGGGCGAAGCTCCGGGTTGGAGGCCCAGCGCTCTATAAAAATTGTCGTTTGCGTTCACCTTAGTATCACCTCGGTAACTCGACAGCAAAAAACAGACCGGCCTCGTCTCGCCGGAGCAGGGCCGCGTCGGCCTTATTTTTGACAACGCCGGGGCAGCCCGCATAAAGGGCGTTCCGCTTCGTCAGGCCTTGCGGACGTAGAGCTCCAGAATCTTGAGCATCAGGTCCGTGGCTTTTTCCATGGCAATTTCTTGAAACTATCATATATGCTTCTGCCTATCGTAGCGATTTGGTCCGTATTGATCCACGATTCCTAAATCGTCCAGAAACTCCGAAACCGGAACGACGCCTGTCAAAAGCAAATGATCCCGCGCCCGGGTACAGGCCACGTAAAGAAGGTGGCGTTCCGTATTGTATATTTCCTCCATTTCCACCTCGTCTCCGGAGTCTTCCATCCGCGCTTCCAGAGGAATGATGTCGCTGTCGCAAGCCATTACGACGACGACTTTGAACTCCAGTCCTTTTGCCATGTGCATTGTTCCGATTGAGAGAGTGTTTTCGTATGCGGCCACTTTTTCATCGAGAATAGTATAGGAAACGGGCAGACTCTTCACGGCGTTCTCGGCGCGAGGGATCTGCATGTCGGAGCGAACGAAAATCCCTATTTCGTGAGGCGCGGCGCCTTCGTTCAGACGGGCGGAAATCCAAGATCGCACCGTTTCTCTTTCTTGTTTCTCATCTTTAACTGTTAGAATCGTGGGAGCGGGCCCGTTAAAAATTGAGACGGTCTCGTCCCGTTTTTCCGTGTTGCCGTCAAGATCGTATATCTCGGGCGCCAGCAGACGGTCGGCGTGGGTTCGTATCTGGTGCGAGGTGCGGTAGTTGACGCGCAGCGTGCGGGAACGCCCTCGAATATCGACTCCCAGATCTTTCCATGAAAAAGGCTGCTGGAAAATACGCTGCCCTAGGTCGCCCGTGAAGAACAGCGCGTCGGAGCGATGCGCACCCAGCGCGGCAAGGAATCGAAGCTGAGCGACGCCGATATCCTGGGCTTCGTCGACGACAATGAAGTCGTACAGTCTGTTGTGCCGTTGGGCCGCATCATCCGTCAGGCGTCCGAAAAGCATGGACGACGTCATCATACCCAGTTCCGCCAGGCGTTCTTCGGCACGCTTGAAAACTTGCCACAAGAGACTCCTTTGCTGCTCGGAAAGCCTCGTCTTCCTGCCCGAACGACGAAATTTCCGGTACGCTTCCCAGGTTTCCAGGCGCCACGCATCGATGACGTCTTCCCACTCCGACATCAGAAAGGGCAGCTTGAATCTATGACCTTCGATTTCCCTCATGGCTTCCGTCAAAATCGACCGAATGTCCTCTTTGGCGGCTATTCGCGGCGTGCAGTTCCGACGCGCTGTATAAAGGTCTCTGCCAAGCCCGTCCATGGATCGGACGTCGATCCGTTCCATCAAACGGGGTTCATGCCGGCTGCTGATCAAGCGGCTCAATTGGTTTTTCAGCGCGCTGGCCAATATGTCGGAAAAAGTGGTCAAGAGAACACGGGCTTCGGGATATCGCCGCGCCAGAAACACGGCCCGGTGCAAGGCAACGATGGTTTTGCCCGTTCCCGCGGAGCCGGATATCCGCATAGGGCCGGCCGCATCCTCTTCAACCAAAGAGCGCTGGTCGGGATGAAGGAAAACGGTCCATTTCTCCCAGGGGTAGGAGAGCGCTTGTTCCAGCTCGGCGGCGCTTCCCACAAGCCGAAAGCGGCGTTCGACGTCGGGGTGCTCGAAGGATTTTTCCGGAGCGACGGGAGGACGGTAACGGGGCTTGCCGCCGGTCGCCAATTCCAGCAGCGCCTCCGCCGCCTCGCCCGGCAAGTGAGCGGCCAAG
>JAISWV010000441.1 GCA_031270755.1 Synergistaceae bacterium | reverse complement strand
TTCAAAGCGCGTACCGCCGGCGGGCCGATGCGCGCGGATGAGCTTGTCGTACCGATCGACACGCTTCGCGCCGCTCGCTGGGAAAGCGGCGCAGCCGCTCGTTTAGGCCACGTCAACGGGCTGACCGAAAGCGACGGCGTGGTACGGCGGGCACTGTCGGAACTTTATTACGGCGGGACGCGGTACCCCTCGCTCGCCGTGGAAATGTACGCGCTGTATACGGGCAGGGAACCGGACATGCTGCGCGAGCTCGGCGAACTGGGCAAGCTCGGCGACGCGGCGATGGCGTTCTGGGGCGCGCCTTACGATATTCCGAATCCTACGCTGGCGGCAGTCCGCGCCGCGCTGGCCATGCGGGAGGAGTCCGTCGCGCTGGAGCGGAAGCTGACGCTCGAATACGGGCGCGGCGTGAAGTTCGGTATCGGCATCAATACCGGCGACGCCATCATCGGCAACATAGGCGCATCGTTCCGCATGGATTACACGGCTATCGGCGACACGGTGAACACCGCCGCGCGGCTGGAGTCCAACGCCAAACCGGGCCAGATACTCATCAGCCGCGCCGCCGCAGACAGCCTGCCCGACAAAAGCGTAGAGCTGAATTTTCTGGGCGGCCTCGAGGTCAAGGGCAAGTACGGGAAGATTCCAGTGTTCGAGGTCGTCGGCGGCTGAGATGACGCGTACACGCAGTATACGTTGTTGTATCATATACCCATTCCTACGAAAATAGATTCGCCTCTATTTTCATTGTTCGTTGTGATCTCTGATCATGACCAGTTCCTAAGGATGGGAGAGTTGAAAAATGGGTTGGCTTTTAATGATTGTCGGCACCGTTCTTTTGACCGCCGGGAGGGCGTTTGCTTGCACGACGGTACTGGTGGGCAAAAACGCCTCGGCGACCGGGGAAGTTTTGGTGGGACACAACGAGGACAGCAGCGGACGCTACGTGATGAGGACGCATATCGTTCCCGCGTTGTCTCGTGGGGGAACCATCCGTTTCGAGCCGAAGGCGGCCGTTTTGAGCTTGCCCCGGGAGCGCCCGAAGCTTTTTTGGTCGGAGGCGCGGCCTTTTGTTTCGGACGGCGGGGCATCGTTTTGCGACCTTTACGTCAACGGGCACGGAGTCGTCCTGTGTAGCGACAACTGCGGCAAGTCCAGGGAAGACGCTCCCGAGCTGACGGAGGGGGGCATCGGCTACGGCCTTCGCCGGTTGACGGCGGAGCGGGCGCGGTCCGCCTATAACGCCGTCGAGGTTGCCGGCGCGCTCATCGACAGATACGGCTACATCGACAGCGGACGCAGCTATCACTTCGCCGACAAAAACGAGATCTGGGTCCTCCAGGTCGTCAACGGAAAACACTACGCCGTAAAACGCGTGCAGGACGACGAAATCTACGTGAACCCCAACCATTACACCATCCGACAACCCGATCCCCAGGGACCGGGATTCGAAAAATTGCTTTCCTACGCGGTTCAACGGGGTTGGCACGACCCGCGGAAAGAGGAATTTGACTTTGCCCGTTCTTACCAGGCTCCGGAATCGTATCGCGTCGTGCGCAACGTCCACCGTCATCGCCGGGGGCTGGAGATTCTGCTGGAGCGGGAGGTGGACCCCGAGGCCGGCCTGCCGTTTTCGGCGAAGCCCTCCCGCAAGATAGGGGTGGAGGACATCGAGAAGGTCCTGCGCTGCCACTTCGAAGATACGCCTCAGGACGTCTCGGGGGGCGATACCCCGCACTTCATGAGGACGCGGCCTATATGCGTCGCCACCACGCTGGAAAGCACCGTCGTTCAAATCCGGGAAAACCACGATATGACGCTGATCTGGCGCGCTCTGGGACGACCGTGCCTCTCGCCTTACTCCCCCTGGTACTTTGGCATCGTGTGCGCTCCCGACGCCTACGCCGGAGACTCCGAGGAGGCGTTGAAAACCCACTTTTCCGTGCCGCCGTCGGATCTGGACTACTCCAAGGACGAGGCGTGGTTCCACTATACCGACCTGCAGGCGGCGGTGGACCCGCTTTACGGGGAAAAGGCGGCGGAGGTCAAGGCGGCCATCGCGGAGTTCGAAAGCACCCTGCGCAGTGAAGTGCGTTACTTCGAGCCCTTGGCCCTGGAGCACTTCAATACGGACCCCGAGAAGGCCAGAGGGCTGTTGACCGGTTCCGTCGCCGATTGGTCGGCTCGCACGCTGCAAAAATTGGACGAGCTTTACGCGAAAATCGGCGTTCAGGCAGTGGAGCTTCCCAGGGAAATCGACGTGAGAGCTGACACCGAAAAAACCTTTTCGGTCCAAATCGCCGTCTGCGGCGCCGATTTCTGCGCGGAGAGCCTGGTCCCGGAGAAGACGCTGTTTGGCCCTCATTACGCGCCTTACTCCAAGTGGTCGAGGGTCCTGGAGGCGACGGCGCGAGAAGAGGGGAAACTCCGGCTTTCCTTTGCGGTGGGAGAGTGGGTGAAGAACTCTACCCCCTGCCTCACCGACATGTGGCTGATTCTGGAAAACGAAAAAGGCCGGCGCCTTGTGGGCAAAGGACTGACGACCTTGACGGGAGCCGGAGCCTGAACATGAGGCCGCGCATAAGGGACTACGGCGTCCGGGTGGGCGTCATGACGCCTGGGCGGCGGAATTCCATTGCCGACGTGAAGGGCGTGACGGTCGGGCACTGCACGGTGGACGACCCCCGGGGCGTGCACACCGGCGTGACGGTGGTGGTGCCCGCCGGAGGGTCGCTGTTTCGCGAAAAATTGACGGCTGCCGTGGGCGTTTTCAATGGATTCGGCAAAAGCGCAGGGCTGATTCAGATAGAGGAAAAAGGGACGCTGGAAACAGCCGTTGTCTTGACGGGGGTCTCCAGCGTGGGAGTTTTGTACGACGCGCTCTTTCGCCGGGAGATGGAACGGGACGCGGAAATTTGCCGCACCGAGGGCAGCGTCAACCCCGTGGTCTGCGAATGCAACGACAGCTTCTTGAACGACGCGCGGGCCTCCAAACTCACCCGTGACCATCTGGATATGGCCTTCTCCTCCGCGTCCTCCGATTTCGAAGAAGGCTCGGTAGGCGCGGGACGCGGCATGTCCTGCTTTCAGCTCAAGGGAGGAATCGGCAGCGCGTCCAGAGTCATAGACTCGAGAGCCATAGACTCGAAAGCCGCGGGCCCCAGCGCCGGCGGAAATTATACCCTGGGGGTTCTGGTCCTCGCCAATTTTGGAGAACTGTCCAGCCTAACCATAGCGGGGCGGCATGTGGGGCCGCGCGTGGAGGCTCTGCTGACCGAGCCGTCGGAAAAAGCGGCGGAACGAGGTTCGATTATCGTCGTGACAGCGACGGACGCTCCACTGGACGCTCGCCAGTTGAAGCGCCTCGCCAAGCGCAGTTTTCTCGGCGTGGGACGTACAGGCTCCTTCGCCGGCGACGGCAGCGGAGATGTGGCCCTGGCCTTCTCGACCGCTTGGCGCATCCCGCACACATCTCCCGAAAACGGCTGCATCGTTCGCCAAACGCTACACGAAGACCGTATCGATCCCTTCTTCAAAGGAACCGCGGAGGCCGTGGAAGAGGCGATATTGAACGCCCTCGTCGCAGCCGGGCCCATGAAGGGAAGGGACGGCAACGAACGCCGGAGCCTGAACGAGTTCTTGCCGACGCTTTTGGAAAACGGTACTCCATTTTGCTCTACTGTTGTTATACAATAGCCGCGTTGCAACGCATTTTTGAATAATGTGTACTCAATGTGGAAGTTAAATGTGGAAGTCAAGTTAAAGTTAAAATCTGTATGCCGTTGGAGGTAACCCTTTTGAAGAATACGTTCAAACTGTGTCTTTTATCGCTGCTGTCGATTTTGGCGTTCACCCTCTCCGCGGAGTCCCGGGATATCTACGTGCGGCTGGCGGACCGCCCGTCGAGTGCCGCTTTGACCTCGGAGGGCGCGATGACCCTTGTCGACGCCGCGGGAAAAAGCCACGGATTGGGGAAGTCGGCGGTGTTGAAGCCTTCCGGCGTTTCCGTCGTGGTTGGGAAGCACAAATATCCTCTCCCAGCCTACATCTCCAGCTCGAAACTCCTGGGCTTCAACGGCAGAAAATACAGAGGAAAGCTTTTCCTCACCAAGGAGTTCGTCTTGATCAACGTCGTGGACGTGGAAGACTACGTCCGCGGCGTACTGCCCGCGGAAGCCAGCTCCAGCTGGCCCAAAGAATACCTGAAGGTACAGGCCATCATCTCGCGCACCTACGGATTGCTCCAGAGCCTGAACCGCTCGGCTCGCGGTTACGACGTCGGCGATACCTCATCCAATCAAGTTTACAAAGGGGCGGGGGTGGAGACCTCCGCCACGAACCAAGCCATCAAAGAAACCGAAGGAGAAGTTCTGGCCTATAAGGACGCCTTGGCCTTCACGCCTTTTCACTCCGACAGCGGCGGTCATACGGCCACCAACGCCCACGTGTGGGGCAAAGACGTTCCTTACCTGAAAGGGGTGAAAGAACCCGTGGCGTACCAGTCCCCCAACACCAGCTGGACCGCCAAAATACCCGCCTCGCAGGTTCAGGCGGCGCTCTCCAAAATTGGAAGCAACGTGGGCCGGGTCAAAGAAGTCCGCGTCGCGGAGTCCGATGCCGGAGGACGGGCGATCAACCTGACTTTCGTGGGGAGCAGCGGCTCGTCTTCGGTGAAATCCAGCATTTTTAGGACGGCGATAGGTCCCAACCTTTTGAAGAGCACGATGCTGACCACCGGCGTCCCCATGGCGGAGGCTTTCGAGGACAAGACGCCCCAACCCCCGGCGAAAACGGAGGCCAAAGAGCCGGAGTGGTCCTCCAACGTCTCCGGCGTTTCCGGCGGGGGGGCCTCGTTCAAAACGTCGGTTGCGAACGCGCTCATGTCCGGGAACGAGGAGGCGCGATTGATGCAGATGACGTCGGACGGGGTGTTCACCTCGGCAGAGCTGATGGATATGCTGATAAACCCTGACAAGCGAAAAGACTATCTCAATGTGGGAATCCAGAGGGGCAGCGAGGCGAAAAAGGCGCCGCCCCCCGCCCCCTTGCCCAAGTCTTTGCCGGGCGCGCCGATGCCGGCACTTCGCCCCACGGAACCCATTCGAGAGGAAAACGGATTTTTCGTCTTTCGAGGCAGAGGATGGGGGCACGGTGTGGGGCTGTCCCAATGGGGAGCTCAGGCTCTCGCCCAAAAGGGATGGGCGGCCGAACGCATCCTCGAGCACTACTATCCTGGAACGACGGTCAAGCGCTTCAAATAGAGGAAATGTTTTATTATAATGAGAAAGCGTTTTGTTGGATAATGGAATACCGGAGTCTCATGCTTTGAATTTTTACGATCTCGACGCCTACGACTACGAACTGCCGGCGTCTCGGATAGCTCAGGCCCCGGCGGTTCCTCGGGATTCTTCCCGTCTCTTGGCATGGAGAGTCTCCGAGGGAAAGCGGGAGCATCTCTCATTTCGAGACATCCCGAACTGCTTGGAGCCGGATGATCTTTTGGTGTTGAACGATACGCGGGTTCTTCCGGCGCGGCTTTGGGGCAGCAAGGCGAAGAGCGGGGCAAGAGTGGAGGTCTTGCTGCTGAGCCCTTCGACACCGGATTTCCGCCTGTGGAAAGCTCTGGTTCGCCCCGGACGGCGTTTGCCCGTGGGCGCCGAGATACAGGTGGGGGAACGCACCTTGTCCGTGGTGGGGCGGGAAGACGGCGGCATTCGTGTCTTGTGCGTCGGAACCGGCAAGGACGACGTGCTGGCTTTTCTTGACCGGGAGGGAGAGATGCCCTTGCCGCCTTATATCAAGACAAGAGATTTTGCGAGAGATTTTTCGGCCCGGGAGTCGTATCAGACGGTTTTTGCCCTAAACGACGGCTCCGTGGCGGCGCCCACGGCGAGCCTCCACTTCACGCAAGACCTCTTGGGGCGGATAAAAGACCGGGGCGTGGAGGTCGCGTGGGTGACGCTGCACGTGGGGTTGGGAACGTTCCGCCCGGTAAAGAGTCAGGACATTCGGGATCACCATATCCACTCCGAATACTGCCGGGTCTCGAGCGCGACGGAAGAGGCTGTGCGAAAATGCCGGAGGAGGCGGGGACGCGTCGTGGCTGGAGGAACCACCGTCGCCCGAACTTTGGAGTCCATGGCCGCCGACGGAGAATCGGAAAGGGGATTGGTCCGGACGGGAGCTATGGGCACGGAGCTTTTTATTTACCCGGGCTTTGCCTACAAAGTTGTCGATGCCTTGATTACCAATTTTCATTTACCCAAAAGCTCTCTTTTGATGTTGGTGGCCGCTTTCGTGAATGACCTGATCGGGGGAGCCGGCCAAGAAGAGCGCGCTCTGGCGGCCGTCCGGGAAACGTATTCTCTCGCGATCTCCGAAGAATACAGATTTTTTTCCTTCGGCGACGCGATGTTCATAGGAAAATAGATATAGAAAAAATGAAGACAAAAAAAAGAGGCTTTTCGATCTTGTTTCTGTTTTTGTTCCTGGTTTTGGGACTGTTTTTGGTGGGGCTGAGCGCGGGCGCCACGGCGTTTTTTTTGAAGTTTCCCCATGAGTTTTGGGATCGAATGCTGCCTCTGCCCCACGGAGAGTTGAAGGTCGTCGTCATAAGGCCCGGATTGAACGCCCGGCAGTGCGCCATGACTTTTTACGAACAAGGGGCGCTGACGGACTCGCCGGCGGCGTTGACACGGTGGATGACGAGACTGAAGATCGATCGCAAGATTCGCCCCGGCCAGTATCGGGTCAAAAAATCCGGGGCGTGGGACATGGCCAGGCAGCTTCTGACGGTTCAGCCCATCGCGTCGAGCCTTACCGTCATACCGGGTATGGATGTGTTTTCGTTGAGGGAAATTTTCGGCGGCTTGGAAAACGCGGCTTCCCCGAAAAGCGGCGATTTGCTTCGGCAAGCTGTACTCGACGACCGAAACTACCCCGAGCCGATGCGGGATTTTTTGCTCGAAAGCGAGGAGTCGCGTATCGCGTTTTTGCTGCCGGAAACGTATTTCGTCGTGGAAGAATCTCCTAAAGAACTTGTCCAAATCGCCAGTCATAACTGGTGGGATAGATATGGAGACAAAGCCCTTGCCGTGACCTCGAAGGACTTGGAGAAGGCGGCGATCGTGGCTTCCATCGTTCAGAGAGAGGCTCTTCGGGACGAAGAACGGGCGACCATCGCGGGGGTTGTGGCGAACAGGCTCAAAAAAAACATGCTGCTGCAGATCGATGCGACGGTCATTTACGCATGGAAGCTCAAAGGGAAAATTTTGACGAGGGTTTTGTACAGTGACCTGGAGCTGAATTCCCCGTATAATACCTACGTCGTACCGGGACTTCCGCCCGCGCCGATTTGCGTTCCATCCGCCGAATCGTGGGAAGCCGCGCTGGCGCCGGAAAAAAATTTCTATTATTATTACGTTGCGCGCAAGGACGGCTATCACCATTTTGCCCAAACCTACGAAGAACACCGCCGCAACATCAAAAAAGCGAGGATGGAATAGGAGGACCATATATGGCGTCTCGAAATAAAAAAACAAGAGCTTCCGACGGACATGGAGGTTGGTTCGAGCTGGTCGTCTTCGTTTTTATGTCGGGAATCGTTTACTTGATCGGAGCCTTGATAGACAGCCCCTGGACGGGAGTGCGCGGGCAAGCCATCGGCGAGTACCTGCGCAGAACGGGAGGAGGAGCCTCGATCGTTCCCCTGCTGTTTCTGCTTTATCTTTGTATCGCTTGGTTTGCCAGAAGCAGAATTCCAAGACCTCTGGGTCAGATCTTTGGAACGCTGCAGCTGTATTTTTCCACGGCTTTCATTCTCGGTCTGTTCCGGTACGCGGGCGGAAATTTGCCCTGGGCCGCGGCCGAACCGGGACGAGTGGGCGACGCTTTGGCCAAATTTTTCATCCTGAACTTGGGGGCCTTGGGCACGATCGTCATGGCTTTTATCGCCTTCGCTGTGGCGGCCATCCTGTTTGGCTCGAAGCTGCCCATTCGCCTCTTCCAGTTCGCGGCGAGCCGTTTTGTGGAAAAGAAACCGGGAAGAGCCGCCAGAGAAAGAAAAGCACGAGAGCGCGAAATAAGAGAGATGCGGGAAAGGACAATGCGGGGAAAACTTCGGCCTAAAGACGAGCCCAACGGGCCAAATATCCCGATCACGGCAATTGCCGTGCCCGAGGAGGCTCTTTTGCTTCCCTCCGAGCGCGAATCGGTCCTGACCTCTACCCCTATAGACGGTCTCGTCATCGTGGGGGACGACCTAATCGACTCCAACGATTTTTCGGCGGATCCGGCGGAACCCGAAAACCCCGTACCCGATCTGGAGGAGCTTCAGCCGACCGAACTCGAAAACCTCGCGCCTGAGCCCGAAACTCCCGAGGTCGAGCCGCCGAAAACCGGAGCTCTCACCGCGACGGGTATACTGGAGGAGCTCCTGGCTTCTTTGGAGGCAGAGACGCCTCTTGTGGAGCTTTCCGACTCGACTCTCGACCCGACTCCTGATCCGGCGCCCGATCTTGATCTCGATTTCGACTCCGGCCCCAAATTGCGGAATTACAAGCCTCTTCTGCCTCCGACGGCGGCCCTGGATCCGGAACAGATCATCGAAATCCCGACTCCAGCCGAGCCTACGTTGGACGAACAGGTGCTGGAGCTGAAGGACTTGTTTGGCTCTGCCAACAACAAAATTCTCGACAATGAAATTTCCGGCGCGGATCCGAGAAAGAACGCGAGGGACGACAAGGGATTGTCTTCCGCCGTGCAGGAGGCCTTTCCCGACGTGGCACTTCCGAAAGAAGACGAGGGTGTGGAACCGTTACTTTCCATGTCGTTTCCTCCGCCTTTGGACATTTTCGGCCCCACCGCCAAAAACGACGACGAAGACGACGGTTACGCGTTGGCCAACGACCAGGCCAAGATCATCGTGGAAACGCTTCAGAATTTCGGCGTCAAAGCCAACGTGGCGCACGTCGTCATCGGTCCGTCCGTGGTTCAGTTCCAGTTGGAGCTGGCCCCGGGCATCAAAGTCAGCAAGGTCTCCGGGCTCGCCAACGACCTGACGATGGCCCTGGCCGTGGTTTCCGTCCGAGTGGAAGCCCCTATCCTGGGGCAGCGTTATGTGGGGATCGAAATACCCAACACCAAGCGCAAGGGCATCACGCTGCGCTCCATCATGGAGTCGGAGGAATTTCAGCGAAGCGAGTACATGCTGCCTCTGCCTATGGGGGTGAGGGTCGACTCCAAACACCTGGTCTGCGGGCTGGAGGACATGCCGCATCTTTTGGTGGCGGGGACGACGGGCTCGGGCAAAAGCGTTTTCACGAACACCTGCATCCTGGGTATGTGTTCTCAGCGCACCCCGGAGGAGCTGAAGCTCATTCTGGTGGATCCCAAGCACGTGGAGTTCGCCATCTACGAGGGGCTGCCGCACCTATTGGCCCGCCCCGTCTCCGACCCCAAAAAGGCCATCGCCGCCCTGGGCTGGGCGGTGCAGGAAATGGAGACCCGATCGGAGGCCTTTGCCCGCGCCAAGGTCCGCAACTTGGCGTCGTACAACGACAAAGCTCTGCCCAAGCACAGGTTTCCCAACATCGTCGTCGTCGTGGACGAGCTGGCCGACCTGATGTACACCGCGGGCAAAGAGGTGGAGGGGCTTATCGCCCGTTTGGCGCAAAAGGCGCGCGCCGCGGGAATACACCTCATTCTGGCGACCCAGCGCCCCTCGGTCGACGTCATCACGGGGCTCATCAAAGCCAACGTCCCGGCGCGCGTGGCGTTTGCCGTGCCCTCTCAGACGGATTCCCGCACGATCATAGACGTGGGTGGAGCCGAAAAGCTTTTGGGCAAAGGAGATATGCTTTTTTACAGTACCCGTTACCCGCGGCCGCTCCGGTTGCAGGCTTCCTTCGTGACGGAGGAGCGCACTCTCGAGTTTGTGGAGTACATGAAGAACGCCTTTGGAGGACCGGACTACATCGAGTTCGAGGACTTGCCCAACGGCGGCGGCAACGGAGAGCGGTCCGGCTCCAGCATCGTGGACGATCCCAAGCTGGACGAGGCCATCAAGATCATTATGGAGACGGGGATCGCGTCGGCCAGCGGCCTGCAGCGCTATCTCAACGTGGGGTATCCCCGAGCGGGACGCCTGATCACGGGCTTGGAACAGCTGGGCATCGTGGGGCCGCAGACCGCGAGTTCCTCCAAGCCCCGCGAGATCTTGATGGACGAAGACGGCGCCCTGGATGCACTGGCGCGGGCGCGCAACGGCGACCCCCCCGAAGAGGAGTAAGAAGGCCACGTTGGAAAACTTTGAAAATATCGATGCAAGAAACCCTCTTTTCTCGAACCTTGCGCTTCCGCAAGGCTTTGCGTTACCTCAAATGGAGATTGCCTTCGAGCGGGAAGTCGGCGCGGCCCAGCTGGTCGTGCTGGGCGGGCGGGCGCCCAAAGCCTCTTGGCTGCGGTCTGCGGCCTCGGGCAAGGTCGTTTGGGCCGCAGACCGGGGAGCGGAGGCATGCAGGGCCGCCGGAATTTCCCCGACTTACGCTCTGGGCGACTTCGACAGTATCGCCAAAGAATGTGAGGCGTGGTTGGAGCGCCTCGGCGTGGAAACCGAACGCTACCCGGCGGATAAGGACTACACGGACTTCCAGCTTTGCCTGAACCGCGCCAAGGGGGACCTGCTGGTGACGGGATGTTGGGGCGGGCGCTTCGACCACGCTTTCGCCAATGTTTTTTCCATCCCGTGGGGCGAGGAATGGGGCGCGAAGGTCCGGGCCTTTGCCGACGAGTCGGAGGTACTGGTTCCCCTGGCGGGAGAGGCGGCACTCGAACTCGTCTTTCGAACGCGCCCGATCGCTCTTTCTCTTCTGCCCCTCGATGCCCTGTGCGAGGGCGTAACTATCCATGGAACCAAATGGGAGCTGGATGAAGCCGAGCTTTCTTTAAGGCATCCCTACGCGGTCAGCAATGTGCCGGTGAAGAACCGCGTGACGGTGAAAATCGAGAAAGGGAGCGTCGGGGTTTATTGCCTTTTCAAAGAAACCGAGCTATAGTCTTGTCGATAACCGATTATTTCCAATTGAGAAAAACCTTGAGGTCTTTTATTTCCAACAAAAAAGACGTAGTTTAGGTCTTGTATCGTAAATAATTTACGTTAAGCTTTTTATCTCGATTATAAAAAGACGTGTCCGTATTTTAGGCTCTTTATTTCAATTTCAAGAAGGTTTTGCGATGTCGTTTTTGGTTACGGGGGGGGCCGGTTTTATCGGCAGCAACTTGGTGCATTTTTTGCTGGAACGAGGCCACGGCGTCGTCAACTTGGACAAGCTGACCTACGCGGGGAACCTGGCTTCTTTGGACGACGTGAGATCCCATTCCCGTTATCGATTCATCCGGGGCGACATCCGCGACGCGGACCTGCTCGAAAAAATTTTTGCGGAACACCGCCCTGACGCCGTTTTGAACTTGGCCGCGGAGTCTCACGTGGATCGTTCTATCGACGCTCCCAACGACTTCATCCAAACCAACGTCGTGGGCACCTTTTGTCTTTTGAACGCGGCTTTGGCCTACTACGAAAGCCTGTCCGGCGACGCCAGGCACGGTTTTCGATTTCTGCACGTTTCCACGGACGAGGTGTTCGGCTCGTTGGGAAAAGAAGGGACCTTCTCCGAGGCGACGCCCTACGCTCCGAACTCTCCCTACTCCGCGTCGAAGGCTGGAGCGGACCACTTGGTACGCGCGTGGCACCGCACCTACGGCCTGCCCGCTCTGACGACCAACTGTTCGAACAACTACGGCCCCTATCAGTTCCCTGAAAAATTGATTCCCCATATGATTCTTTCGGCCTTGAGAGACAATTCTCTTCCCGTCTATGGCGACGGTCAAAACATACGAGACTGGCTTTACGTCCTGGATCACTGCAGGGCGCTTCTGACAGTTCTGGAAAGGGGCGTTCCAGGCGAGAGCTACGCCATTGGTGGAAATTGCGAACGCACCAACTTGGAAATCGTGGGTTTCATATGTGACGTCCTCGACGCTTTGCGCCCCCGTGAAGACGGCAGATCGTACCGCGAAAGAATCGCCTTCGTTCCAGACCGCCCAGGCCACGACCGCCGCTACGCGATGAACGCGTCGAAGATAAAAAACGAACTGGGCTGGAGCCCCGAGTGGACCTTCCAGGAAGGGATGCGAAAAACGATAGCTTGGTACCTGGAAAACGAGGCTTGGGTGGACGGTATCCTGAACGGATCTTATCGCTTGAAGCGCATGGGGACAGGCGGCCATGATACGTAAGGGAATCATTTTGGCGGGTGGTTTGGGAACGCGCCTTTACCCCTTGACCCTGGCCGTCAGTAAGCAGCTTCTGCCCGTCTACGACAAGCCGATGATCTATTACCCTCTGACGACTTTGATGCTGGGGGAAATTCGAAATATTTTGCTGATCACCGCGCCCCAGGACGCGGAACAATACCGGCGTCTTCTGGGTGACGGCACTCAGTGGGGGATCGAGTTGACCTATTGTGTCCAGCCGACGCCTGGAGGATTGCCCCAGGCGTTCATCCTGGGGAACGATTTCCTCTCGGGCGAGGGGTGTGCGCTGATACTGGGGGACAATATTTTTTATGGCGCATACCTGGGTAAGACGCTGCAAA
>JAISWV010000433.1 GCA_031270755.1 Synergistaceae bacterium | reverse complement strand
CTTCTTTTTCAAATTGTCCTTCAAAGCCAGCAAAACCCAGGCATTCATTGAACTTTCAGCTCAAATTTCACAAGTTTTCACATTGAGGCTTTTACACCGAGGACATTAACCCAAGGTCTCGATGATCCTCATCCAGTTTCCGCCGCGAATCTTTGCGGCGATCTCTTTCGAGAACTCCCTCTCGATGCGCTCGATAAAGGGAATTACATGCCGGTAGGTGGGAAAGACGCTCTTGTTCCGCTCCGCTTCGGGTTTTTCGAACTCGCACAAATCGAAGCCGAAGCCGATATGGTCGGGCCCCGCCAAGCCCATCACGTGCCGGATATGGTCGAAGAAACCCTCGTAACGCGGTTTTCCCTCCGGGATTTTCGCGGCGGGAATCACGCCCGGTCCGGCGTCTTCGCTGGGGTACACGAAATGAATCATGTTGTTGAGGCCCATCACCCCGCCCTTGGACGCCAGCGCCTCGATCTGAGCGTCGGTGAGGTTGCGCATAACGCTGGCCAGAGCGCGGCAGTTGGAGTGAGAGGCGATGAAGGGCTTCTTCGCGAACTTCAGCACGTCCGCAAAACCCGCGTCGTTCAGGTGGCTGACGTCTACGATCATCCCCAGGCGCTCCGCCTCCTCCACCAACTGCACGCCAAAAGCCGTAAGACCGCCCGGGCTTCCCTCGGGAACGGGCCGAAAGTGGCAGCCGTCCGCCGCGTAGTTGCGCCGGCTCCAGGTCAGCCCCATAAAACGCACACCCAGCTCATAAAAGAGGCGCAACAACACGAGATCGTTTCCTAGGGGCTCCACTCCCTCGAAAGAAAGCAAAAATGCCGTCTTTCCAGCCTCGACCGTTTTCTTGACCTCCGAGGCACTGCGGCAGAGGGCGAAACGTCCCGGCGACTCCTCCATCTCGTAATGGAGCATCCCGATTTGGTTCAAAGCATGCCTCAGCGCCATTTCCGGCAAGTGTTGGTCACGAACGAAAAGAGAGCAGATCAGCACGTTGATCCCCGACGCTTCGAGGTCGCCCAGGTAAAAACGCTCAATGACCCTGCGCTCCCCCGCCCTCCTCAAACGGAAGACGTCCAGCAGAAGATCGTAATGGGCGTCGACGACAAGGGGCCTCACGGAAACATCACATCCTTATTTTTCAAACATCCCTATCTCTAAAAAAGCTCAAAAATTATTGAAGATAATTGGTCAAGTATATCTCACATCCTCCTTCCGTGCAAAAGCACCAAAGTACCGAAAAGAAGCCCAAAAGGCGCTCTCCGTCATTTGTATTTGCCCAGAAGCCCCAGTTTTTCCATTTGCGTTCGGATATCCGCGATCATAGCCTCGGTGGCGGGCTGCAAAGGCAGCCTCGGGGCGCCGCCGAAAAAGCCGGCCAGGTCCATCGCGGCCTTCATTCCGGCAATACCGTGGCGGCTCGTCACGCAGGCGTTGAGCTGCAGGATGTCCAGCTGAAGCTTGCGCGCCTCGTCGTATTCTTTTTTCAGGCACAGGGAGTAGATCTCCGCGCAGATGTCCGGCGCGACGTTGGCCACGGCCAAAGTTCCTCCCCTGCCGCCCAGCGCGGCCGTCGCAAAAAGGTAGCTGCCCGATCCCGCGAACACGGAAAAATCGGAGGGAACGCCCGCGATGATCTCCGAGATCTGCACGATGTTCCCGCCGGAGTCCTTCACGCCCACGATGTTCTTATGAGCGGAAAGCTTCGTCACCAGCGCCGATGAAAGGTTGATCCCGCTGTTGCCGGGCATGTTGTAGATCATCACGGGAATGGGAGACGCGTCCGCCACCGCGGCGAAGAACTTCTCGATCGTCGATTCGGTGAGATCCCGTTTGTAATAGCAGGGGTTGATCACCAACGCCGCGTCCGCGCCCCGGTCCGCCGCGCTTTTGGTGAGCTCGATGGTCTCTCTCAGCGACTCGCAGCCCGTTCCCGCGATCACCGCCTTGTCCGGGCCGAGCCCCTTGCGGACCGCCGCCACCAGGTCGAGCTTCTCCTGGTGAGAGAGCATCGCGAACTCTCCGTTGCTTCCCAACGCCACGATCCCCGAGAGCCCTGTTTTGTCGAATTTCGCCAGATTCTCGGCGTACCTCCCGAAATCGATCGCCCCGTCCGCTCCGAACGGCGTCGCAATGGGCGCGAACACCCCTTCCACTTTTTTCACGACAATTCCTCCCAATAAAAAATAAAATTAGAATAAAATCCTTGCAAGCTTCATTCTACAGCTTCGACATTCCTCGAGGCCGAACCTGTGTAAAACGGGAAGGGCGGGACTGTCCCCGTCTTTCTTCACTTTTAGATGATATAATACGCCCGGTCAATAGGTCGAAAGGAGCAAGAGGGTCATGAAGACGGAGTTGTTGGGGCAAGAAAAAAATGTCATTACGATAAAAGTGGAGTTCGAGGTAGAAGAATTTGCGGCAAGCCTCAACAAAACCATTCAAGAGCTCGTGCAGAAAGTCAACGTTCCTGGATTCCGTAAAGGTCATATTCCTCGTAAAGTTTTGGAGATGCGTTTCGGCAAAGAATCGCTTTACGCCGACTCCTTCGAAAAAATGCTGCCGCAAGCGGTGGAGCAGGTCATAAACGATTACGACCTGGAGGTGATAGTGCCGCCTGTCCTCAAAAAAAGGGAAGAGATTCACGAAGGAGAGCCTGTGGTGTGCGAAGTGGAATTCGAGGTGGTCCCCGAGGTTGTCCTTCCGGAGTTGGGGGATGTCGAAGTGAAAAAACTTCGCACCAAATTGACGGACGAGGACCTCGAAGAAGCGGTAGAGACGCTGCGAAAGAACCATTCCACATTGGTCCCCGTCGAGCGGCCTATCCGTGAAGGAGACGTGGTTTCTGTCACCGCCGTCCTGTCTCTCGCGGGTTCCGAAGAAACACAGGAGCCGCAAGAGAGCGTCATCGACCTGGGCGCCCCCAAAATCCGAAGCGAGGTCAGGAATGCCCTTCTCGGAAAAACCAAGGGGGAAAAGGTCTCCGTCGAGTTTGTGCTGGAGAGCACGTACCAAGATAAAAGAGTGGCGGGTAAAAAACTCCACGACGATATCGCCGTCGACAAAGTTGAAGAACGGATCCTCCCCGCAATGGGCAGAGAATTTTATAGACGAGTTCTGAAGGCGGACTTCGATTCCCAGGAAGCCTTCAGGGAGGAGCTGAAAAAACAACTGCTGCTCGCCATGGAAGAAAACCATATGCAAGAAGCCATTCTCTTGGCCGTCGATCAAATCGTCAAAAAATCCGAGGTGGAGGTTCCCGACGTCCTTGTGAAGCGTCAAATCGAACTCCTAAAACAGCAGGACGAAGAAGCCTGCAAACAGCGCTTCGACATGAGCATGGGGGAACACCTCAGTAAGAGGTCCATCCCTATCGCCTTCTACGAACGCCAAGTACGCGAAAAATCGAAAAAAATCATCCGCCAGACCCTGGTGCTCGACGCGATCAGAAAGAAATTCGACATCGAGGTAAGCCGGGAGGACCTGGAGGCCGAGATCCTTCACATGGCCAACGTTTACCACATGAGACCGGAGAGCATAAAAGCGGTATACTACAAAGATCAAGACCAACTGATGCGTCTGACGAACGAGTTGCGCTACGGCAAAATCTCCAAATTGCTCGAAGGAAAGATCAAGATCGAAGACGTGGACGAACTGCCCGCGAAGCCTCCGCAGATGGCGGAAATCGAACCGGCCGCGGAGGCAGTGACTGTGCCGGAACCGGCGGAAACGCCCCCGGCTGATTCAGAAACGGCAGAAAAAGGAGAATAACGCAAATGTCTTATTTCAGCATTCCCTATGTCATCGAGCAGACGGGACGAGGCGAGCGGGCTTACGACATCTACAGCCGTCTTTTAAAGGACAGGATCATTTTCTTGGGCACGGAGGTGCACGACGACATCGCCAACGTGATCGTCGCCCAGTTGCTTTTCCTGGAGAGCGAGGACCCGGAGAAAGACATCCACCTTTACATCAACAGCCCGGGAGGCAGCGTGACGGCAGGGCTCGCCATTTACGACACGATGC
>JAISWV010000432.1 GCA_031270755.1 Synergistaceae bacterium | reverse complement strand
TCGCCAACATCTCCAGAATCGCGGACGCCGTCCCCCGGTAGATGTGCTCGGGCGTGAGTTTTTCCTCGGCCGGCCATATTTTTTTCTGGAGCCACTCCATCAAAGGCGCTTCTTCACCCAGCCCTCGCAGCAGCACCATCGCCGCGTGGGTGTGAGCGTTCACGAACCCCGGCAGCACGGCCATGTGCCCCCTGCCCTCCACGATCTTGTCTGCGACGGGCGGGGTTTCGGACGCCTCCGACACAGTCTGGATACGCCCCTTGGAAACGAGAACATGCCCCCGCTGCGCCCTCTCTCGCTCCCCGTCCAAAATGAAAACGTCCTTAAATAAGGTAGCCATCGACATTTTCCGCCTGTCGTCGTTGTGTTTTCCCGGTCTACGCCAACATCGGCGGAAGCGGTAAGGATTCCTGCCAGATCTTCATGTACTCGGTCTGCTTGGGGGTCGGGACGTCGATCTGGATGCCCAGAGCCGCCAGCTTGGATTCCATGACGGCCCTGTCGGTCTCTTCCGGCACGGCGTGGATGCCCGGTGGCATGTCGTGGGTGTAGACGTGCAGGGCGGATTCGAGCTGAAGGGCGAAGCTCAGGTCCATGATCTCGATGGGGTGCCCGTCGGCGCAGGCCAGATTCGCCAGGCGCCCCTCGCCCAGCAGGTTCAGGCGGCGTCCGTCCTTCATGATGTAGGTGTCGACGTTGTCTCGGAGACGTTCGACCCGGACAGCCAGTTCCGCCAGGTCGGACTTGCTGATTTCCACGTCGAAATGCCCGGCGTTGCCCATGATGACCCCGTTCTTCATCAAGGGGAAATGGCGTTTGTCGATGACATTGACGTTGCCGGTGAGGGTCAGGAAAATATCGCCGACCTTCGCCGCCTCTTCCATCGGCATGACGTTGAAACCGTCCATCAGGGCCTCACAGGCCTTGTGGGGGTCGATCTCCGTCACCACCACCCGGGCTCCCAGGCCCGCCGCCCGTTTGGCGACGCCCTTGCCGCACCACCCATAACCGGCTACCACCACCGTACGCCCCGCCACCACCATGTTCGTGGTGCGCATCACCCCATCCCACACAGACTGCCCCGTACCGTAACGGTTATCGAACAGATATTTGCTCAGGGCGTCGTTGACCGAGATGACGGGGAGCTTCAAAACACCGTCGGCCTGCATGGCCTTCAGCCGATTGACGCCGGTCGTGGTCTCCTCGGAGGCGCCTTTGATACGGGGAATCAAATCCTGGCGCTCTTTGTGGACCAGCGCCACCACGTCGGCCCCGTCGTCGATGATCACATTGGGCTCGAAGGCCAGAACGTCGCGGACGTAGCCGAAATACTCATCCGTCGTCATGCCGCGCCGGCTGAAGACGTTGACGCCCCCCTGAGCCAGAGCGGCGCAGATGTCGTCCTGGGTGGACAAGGGGTTGCTGCCGCAGGCCGCCACAGTGGCCCCCAGGCGGGTGAGAGTCAGCAGCAGGCACGCCGTCTTCGCCTCCAGATGCAGACAGGCGGCGATGGTCGTGCCTTTGAAAGGCTGGCTCGCCTTGTATTTGTTTTCGAGGAACTGGAGCGAAGGCATATACTGCCACGCCCACTCGATTTTTTTCGCGCCTTCCGGTGCTTTCCCAATATCCGCAATTTTGTGTTTCGTCGACTTCTCCAAAAGAAACCCCTCCAGAATTCTCGTTACTTTTTCCCTACTTTTTTTCTACTTTTTTTCTGCTTTTCTATTTTTGCCTCGACTCCGCCGTCGGAGAAGCGGATTTGCACCCGGTCTCCCGCGGACAGGCTGCTTGCGGACAAGATTCGTTCGCCCTCCCGCTCACAGGCGACAAAGCCCCGCGCCATAACGGCCAAGGGCGACAAGGCCTCCAAAGACGCGGCTCGGACGGCCAAGGCCTTTTGGGCTTCCGCGAAGCGCAGGCCCATCGACGAGCGGAGCCGTCTCCGGGCGGTATCCAAGGATGCCATGAGGGACGAAAGGTATCGCAGCATCCGGGACAAAGCGATGGACTGCGCGTAGTCCAGCTGCGACCTGTACTCCGTCAGCTGCCTTTTCACGGCGCGTTTCATCCGGTGCCTCGTTTCGAGAAGCTGCAGATTCATCTCCTCCCGATCGGGGAAAACCAGCTCCGCGGCCGCGGATGGAGTGGACGCGCGAAGGTCCGCCGCCCTGTCGCAGAGCGTCGTGTCGATATCGTGACCCACTCCGCTGACGACGGGGACGGGGCAGGAGCGCACGGCGCGCACCACGCGCTCGTCGTCGAAGGGGACCAGGTCCTCCCGGCTTCCGCCGCCCCGCACCAGAAGCGCGCAGTCGAGGTGGGGAATCGCCGCCACCCGGGAAAGGGCGCGGACGATATCCGAAGGAGCGTCCACTCCCTGCACCTGAGCGCCCACCACAACTATCGCGCAGGCCGGGCAGCGGCGCTTCGCCACCTGGATGACGTCCAACGCCGCGGCTCCCGTCTCCGACGTGATCAGCGCGACCTTCGCAGGATAAGGGGGCAAAGGCCGTTTCAAATCAGGGGAAAACAGCCCTTCTTTTTCCAGATCCGCCTGAAGCTCGTTACGCGCTCGTTCGATCGCGCCCGCTCCTACAGGAACCAGGCGTCGCGCGTAAAGCTGATAAACGCCCCGCTGGGGGTAGAGCCCGACGC
>JAISWV010000426.1 GCA_031270755.1 Synergistaceae bacterium | reverse complement strand
CCCATGTCCATAGGGAGAGCTTCGGCTCTCCTTTTTTCGGTGCTCAAAATTTCATACATATATAAAAAAACGATTGGGTTTTTGATTGGGGCATAGTTGTGATCACAGATCATGGCCAGTTACTTTTACATTCAAGCATTCAAGGCGATTAAGAAAAAAGAAAAATTGTTTGGATTTTATATTGACATCATGACTTTTTGTTAGTATTCTCTGTGGTGGATGATTTCCATTGAGATTCAGAGGAAGCCAAGCCTCAAGGAGCGGTACTGCTGTTACGAGACGCAAGTTCATGTGGTTGCTTGCTTGACTACTCAATCCCTAACCACAAATACATTATACGAGGATGCTTTACGAATGAACGAGGAATTTGTATCGCTTCTGCTGGAAAACATCGGAAAGCTTTTTGGAGACCGCTGCGAGATCGTTGTTCATGATTTCACCAACGGCTTTGAAAACACCATCGTAAAGATCGTGAACGGACATGTTTCCGGACGTGGCGTGGGTGGCTGTCCGACGAATCTGTTTTTCGAGTCGTATCCATTTCAGGGCGATGTCGAGCTTCAAAGCAGGTTCTCACTCTACTTCAGCACGACGGACGACGACCGCCTGATCAAGTCGTCGAGCACTTTCATCAAAAACAAAAAGGGCGATATCACCGGCGCTGTGTGCATCAATTTCGACGTGAGCGAGTTGCTCCGCTCACGGAAGTCGTTGGATGACTTCATCAAATATGATAAGAATGAGCAAAAGCCCGCTCTGGACAACGAACTGTTCGTGCGGAACGTGCAGGAGCTTTTTGACGTCTACCTGAGCAAGGTCGAACAGGTGATCGGCAAACCCTGCAAAGAGATGAACAAGGCCGAAAGACTGCGGGCATTGACTTTTCTCGATCAAAGGGGCGTGCTTCAGATATCGAAGGCGAGTACCAGGTTGTGCAAGCACTTCGCTATCTCGAAATACACCCTTTACTGCTATTTGGAGGAAATACGCGGGACGAAATCAGCGGGACTTCATGATAGCCGGAATGCCTGCGCGGCGGAGAGCGAAGAGATGTGAAGCTCCATTTTGCCCAATCTAAACTTGACGCGTGTGTTCGTTATTTTCAAAAAGATGAGGAGTGTTCTACGTTGGAGAAGAAGAGGATCGGTTTGTTCACAATCACCTGTTATTGTATCGGCACCATTATCGGTGCCGGAGTGTTCGGCTCGCTGCCGAAGGCGACGAACCTGATGGAATCGACCATAGTGGTTTGCTTCATCATCGCGGCCATCGAGGTCTTCGTGCGCTATCTGCCGTCCATCATGCCGAGCGCGGTCATACCGGCTTCAGGCGGATTTTACATGCATTTGCCCCGCCTCGTGAACCCTTATATGTGGGGTGTCTTCAACGGAGTGGATCTCATAGCCATCATGAGCGCTCCCTACGAGCCATGGGAAGCGAAGGAACGAGCCCTTGCCTCACAGGCTCCGAGGGATTGACGATGCAGATCGAACGCGGCAAGGAGGCGGCGGAAAAATTCGCGGCGGAACGAGATCATTTTCCGGTGTTGAAGAAGGAAATATATTTCAACACTCCTTTTTTCGGCCTTGTGCCGGATTATGTATGGCAGGCAACGCGGGACAACATCGACGACCGGTTCTACAATCAAAACATCGGTGTTGCCGGTATGAGCCAATACGCCATGATAGACAAAATTCGCGGCGTGTATGCGGCGCTACTCAACGCCGAGCCGAGCGATATTGCGTTTGGACTGAGTTCGTCTCAGATGTTCTGCGCGCTCAGCGGCAATCTGCTCGTGGAAAGCGGAGACAATGTCGTGATGGCCGACAATGCCTTCATCACCTTGCCTTTTGCCTTCAACGCACGGGAAGCGGACGGGCTCGAGGTGCGCATGGCAAAGACGGCCGCTGGATACATCAGCGCGGAAGACCTCTGCGCTCACGCTGACGAACGTACGAAGGTCATCGCGGTCAATCACGTGGAAAGCGGCACCGGATACCGCATCGACATGGAGTACACGGGCAATTTCTGCCGCGAACGCGGGATCATTTTCGCGGTTGACGCTGTGCAGTCCGCCGGTGCCATGCGCATCGACGTCGAACGAATGAAAATCGACTTTCTGGTCGGATCAGATTATAAATGGCTGATGCATTTCCGCGGCGTCGGCTTCGCCTACGTTCGCCCTGAACTCAGGAAAAATCTCGGCTACCGCTGCGCTGGGTGGGGTGGGGACGCAAATCTGTTCGACACAAGCAAAAGGCGCATGGATCCGGTGGACTCGGCGCGCCGCTACGAGTACGGAGGATTTCACAACATCGGGTTGTACGCCGTGAGTCTGGTCATCGAACATTATCTCGAGCTTGGCGCTCAGGACGTGGAAGACTATATTCTTTCTCTGGCGGACTACTGTTACGAGAAATCGGAGAAGAGCGAGTGCGTGGGAATCGCCTATCGGTTCGCTCCAAAAAATCGTTCGGGCATCGTGGTGCTGAACGTCCCAGGGCAATACGGCCTGAATTCGGACAAACTCATGGGGTATGGAATTCGTGCGGCCGTCGACGGAGGTCCCAATCCCGGCCACGGCTCACCGCCCGTGGACAATACGATACGCATTGGCCTGCACTATTTTCTCGGTAAGGAGGATATAGACAAATTATTCTTCGCAATCGAGTCCGTTTGCAAGGGGACGTCATAACAAGCGGGACGGAGCGCGGTGGCCCGTGGGCCCGAGCGACAAGCGGACGACCGGCGAAGCCATGAGCCGCGTCAGTCGCTTAGTTTCTTCACCAACAGCAATCGGAATGGCCCCTCCAGGGGAGCTTTAAATTAGTTTTTTCCTGACTTCGTATCTATAATTTCAGTTTGGTTTGAGCAAATCCGAGCATGGTTCGCCGCTTCTCCGGCTCCATGTCCGTGATCTCGGATCTGCATAATCACACAAGTTCATGCGGTTGCTTGTTTCCTAATCGCAAATCTCATTCGAGGAGACTTTGGGGATGTCAAAAATTGACGATAATCTGTCGGAGCTTGGGATTGTGCTGCCGACGCCGATGCCGCCCATGGGCAGCTATGTGAGTGTGCAGCGGATCGGCAATCTGCTGTTCTTTTCGGGGGTAGGCCCGTTTGAAAGGGGCAAACCGGTCTATTTCGGCAAGCTGGGAGATGAATTAACTCTCGAACAGGGCCAGGCGGCTGCCCGGCTGACCGCATTGAACCTCGTCAGTATCTTGCGGAATGCCGTGGGCGATTTGGACAAGGTGAAGCAGATCGTCAAACTGCTGGCGTTCGTCGCTTGCTCCAAGGATTTCACACAGCAGCCGGCGGTGGTGAACGGCGCGTCGGATGTCCTGGCGGAGATATTTGGCGAACGTGGAAAACATGCCAGAAGCGCTGTGTCCGCCCATGTACTGCCCTTCAACATCCCTATCGAGATCGAGATGATCGTCGAGGTCGAGTGACGGGGCCGACAGTTTAAGAGAATATCTCGCGGATGCGGAGATCACGTATGTGAGGCTGAAAGGGGGTTGGATTATATCCCAGGAAGAGACATCGAAAATGTTGTTCAAATGCGCCTTATTTTGCAATACCGTTCTGGAATTCGTCTGAACGGTCGAACGGAAGTTCGTCGTGAAAATTTTGCTGAATGGAGGTTTTTCGATTGTCGCAAATATCTTCACCCACTTCTCCAGAGCAAGCTTCTCCTAGAGTTCCTTTGTTCTGGCTTTACTGCGCGCTCTTTTTCTGCCCCGTGTTTGGGGGCGCCGGTTTCGTTTTCATGAAGAACGCCCTTCTCGTTTTCCCCACAAGCTGGTTCATCTTCTGGCGCTTTTTTCTGTGTACGCTGATTCTTTATCCTCTTCTCGCGAAAAAGGCCCGGGCGCTCACGAAGCAAACCCTGAAAGACGGATTTCTTGTAGGAGCGCTTTTTTTCATGGCGACGTTCGTGCAGGTTCAAGGCATCGCCCGCGCGGACGCGGGGCGCTCCGCCTTTATTTGCAGCACTGTGGTAGTGATCGTTCCGATCTTTCAGGCTTTGGCCACCCGGCGACTGCCCGGTTTTCAAACCCTGGTCGGTTGCCTTATCTGTCTCTTTGGCCTGGGAATGCTGACGCTAAGCAAGGTAACGGGGCAGGGCGACAACAAAGCAGAATTGCTCGTATTTGCCGGAATCTGTATTTTCGCCTTCGAATTCGTTCTCTTCGGGCAGCGGGTTCAGAGGAACGATCCCAACCTTCTCAGTCTTGTACAGTTCGCGACTATCGCGCTTCTGGCCTTTCCGGTGGCCCTTTTCACCGCGCCTCATCCCGTGACGAGAGACCTCAAGGCTTGGGGCGGGGTCGTTTACGCCGCCATAATGTTGAACATCGCGATACACATGCTATACAACAACGCCCTTCGCCGCCTTCCCGCCACGACCGTGACCATGTTCGACAGCACTCAGGCCCTCTATGGCGCGCTGTTCGGCGCGCTTCTGCTGAACGAGTCCATCACGTGGAACTTAGTCGTCAGCGGGTGCCTCATTCTGGGCGGCATCATGCTCGTCATCAAGGCCCCGAAAAAAGGATCCGTTGAAACGACAAGCTAAAATCTTTGATACCTCTGACTTTTCGAGAATAACGTCGTTCTAAAATTGTAATAGCAAGACAAAAAAAGGGGGCGGTAAAAATGGAATTGGATCATATTTTTATCTGTACCGATAAAAACGCGCCTGCGGCGGATGTTTTAGTTGACTTTGGCCTGGTTGAAGGTTCTTCGAATGTGCATCCAGGTCAGGGGACAGCTAACCGGCGATTTTTCTTCCACAATTTTATGCTGGAATTGATCTGGGGCGAAAACATCGAAGAAATGACAAGCGAAAACACAAAACCCATGCGCCTTTACGAAAAATGTATATTGCGCGGCAGCGAAATATCGCCCTTTGGCCTGGGGTTTCGGAAAACGAATGAAACGGACAATAAAGCCCCTTTTCCCGCGTGGGATTACCGTCCGGCTTACCTGCCTGATCCTTTGATAGTACAGGTGGCTTCTGATACCAAAATCTCAGAGCCCACGTATTTTTATCTGTTTTTTGCCGCTCGACAGGATTCTGCTGGAAGCAAAAAATTGGAGCCTTTGGAACACAAAATTCCATTGAGGGAAGTTACTTCCGCGACGTTATTTGTTAATCAGAAACCTCCCATATCCGACGCGGCGCATATCATCAACAGGACAACATATGTCAAAATCGAGCCCGCCGATGAAAATTTGCTTGAATTGAATTTTGACAATGCAACACGATGTAAACAAAAAAACTTTCGACCGTACTTACCCCTTATAATCAAGTGGTAATACCGACCGCTTGCAGAACGGTTTCGTAGTTGATGTTGTGCTCGCTTCACATGCACACCAATATAATATGTTAGAACGCGCTGCAATGGACGATGGTTCGGGAGATGCCTTTTTCGACAGAGAAAACGGATGGTACAACATGCTCGGCAAAAATATTGACTTGATCCGGGAAATGATGTAGCGCTCAAAGGAGAAATGGAAAAGCGCCGCCGCAACATGGAGTGAAAAAACCCCGTCGAAAGGCGGGGTAATATTTCATGGTGGCCAGGCTTTTTGCCATGTGCCGGATAACGTGGTGCCGGCGTTTCCCATGTCCATAGGGAGAGCTTCGGCTCTCCTTTTTTCGGTGCTCAAAATTTCATACATATATAAAAAAACGATTGGGTTTTTGATTGGGGCATAGTGACTGCAAAAAAATAGTCCGCAGTCAATCGCGGGAGAAAACTTTTCCGACAAGAGTCTTATATTCTCGATATGCTTGGCAATCGGAAAATTCCGCAAGCGCGGAGGCGATACTTCAGTAATACCAAGCGTGCTGGGCAGGATCTTTCTGGTTGAACCGTTCCCAAAGTTTGTCGCCAAGTGCCACGATTATAGGTATCCTCCATAACATCGTGCAGAACTACAACCGCAATGACGTTTCGTCATCGGTGATCGTCGCCGCAATAGCGCAAGCTTCTCAAGGATGCAGGATATGCAAAATAGATGCGCTGAATAGGAAGCTGAAATTTCAATTCCCTAACGAGGATTCAATGATGCTAACTATACCACTTTTGAAAGCAGTCAACAAGGAGAATTGAGAGGCATATTTTGCCACCCCCCTCCTCTTGGGTATCCCAAAAGAGATTTTTTTCTCCAAAAAGGCAATTTTTCAGCGCCTAAATCGTTGCGCTGCAATATTTTGCCACCCTATTTACCTTGGGATTTTCCGTAGATTGGCTTTATATGTCAGCTTACGAGGATTTCACGGATAAGGTTTGTCAGCTTGACGCAGGGGTGGCAAATAGGCGATCAATTCGCGCAAATCATAAGGAATTTACCTCTCCGGCTTGAGCGGGCGCGAAAAATTGCCGAGGGCACGGGCTGTAAGTACTCGATTGGGCATAGTGATTGCAAAAAATAGTCTGCGGTCAATCGCGGACGTCAAAGACAGGGCACTCCCATGAGCTGAGAGTGCCCTTGTTTGTTTTGTAAAGGATTTTGAAAAATAAAAAACCGAGCGGTTACCAGAGTCCCGCGACCCACGGGGCTGCGACGGTGCAGAGAATTGGATTGACAATATCCAGTACGATAAGAGCGAACGGGGTGAAAACGATCCAGGCGACGTTGGCCGGGCCGTATTCGGCGATGACGGAGCGCATGTTGGCCATGGCGTTCGGGCCGGAGCCCAAACCGATACCGATGTGCGCGGCGGCCATCACGGCGCTGTCATAGTCCCTGCCGCAGACATTGTATGTGAAGAAAGCGGCCCAGGCGGCCATCAGAACGACCTGGCAGGCCAGAATGACGACAAAGGGGCCGGCGACCGTAGCCAGTTTCGTGACATCGATGGTCATCATGGTCATGGCGATGAAAAGATCCAGGGTAACGGAGTTGACCGCCTCGATCTCCGGTTCGTTGACGTCGATCCCGATAGTATCCACGATGTTGCGGACAATGACGCCGCCCAACATACAGCCGACGAAATAAGGGAACTCGATGGCCGGGATTCCGCTGGCCCAAATGGCGATGTA
>JAISWV010000405.1 GCA_031270755.1 Synergistaceae bacterium | reverse complement strand
AAATGGACCGCGGGCTTTTCGGAACGATCGAGGGAGTGACCGACCGGGAATATTACACGAACAGCTTTCACATTCCCGTTTACCACAGGCTCCCGGCCTATGAGAAAATCCGGCTGGAGGCCCCGTATCACGCGCTGACGAACGCGGGGCACATCACCTACGTGGAGATGGACGGCGACCCTTTGCAAAACCCGAAGGCGTTCGAGAAGATCGTGCGGGCGATGAAGGAAGCGGGAGTCGGCTACGGCTCGATCAACCACCCGGTGGACCGGGACCCGGTCTGCGGATACACGGGGGTCATCCGGGACATCTGCCCGCTCTGCGGCAGGCGGGAGGACGGCGTGAAGTTCGAGCGGATACGGCGGATCACTGGCTACCTGGTGGGAACGCTCGACCGCTTCAACGACGCAAAAAAAGCCGAGGAACGCGACCGCGTCAAGCATGAATGCTAACCAGGGCCGTGGGCCCTGGACCCGGGATGGGTGTGGTGGAGGCAAGAGAGAGCCCCTCCCGTTGGTCGGGATCGATGCGTTCGGACATGGGGTTTCATAATGGGTCCAGGGCCCGCGGCCCTGGCGGGGTTTGGGGCGGAGCCCCAAGGTCCGCGATATGATCCGAGTGTCGGGTATTGTCGAGGAGTCCTGCGTGGACGGGCCGGGGATACGGTTCGTCGTTTTCGCGCAGGGTTGCCGGCACCGGTGCCCGGCCTGTCACAATCCCCAGACCCACCCGTTCGAGGGAGGGTTCCTGACGGACAGCGAAGCGATACTGGAGCGCATGAAGGCCAACCCTCTGTTGGACGGGCTCACGCTTTCCGGCGGCGACCCGTTCGAGCAGGCGGAGGCGTTCGCCGGGCTGGCCGGCAGAGCGCGCCAAGACGGCTACAATGTCGTGACCTACACGGGCTGGCGGTACGAGGAAATCCTGCTCCGCAAAGAGCCCGGCTGGATGCGTCTTTTGGAGTCCACGGACATCCTCGTGGACGGACGTTTCGAGTTGGCTTTGAAGAGCGGTCTTCTGCCGTTCCGGGGTTCGTCCAACCAGCGCCTGATCGACGTGCCGCGCTCGCTGCGAGAGGGGCACTGCCGCGTTTACGAAATTCCGAACGGGCATGGGTGACGGCAGTGTCGAATATATTGAGTTGCTGACACGGGTGCGGTATCGGCCGGAAGAGGGGGAAACCGGACGAGCGCGGCTTCGAAGGTGTCCGCCGGGTTCATCGATGGATGCGAGCGTTGCCCTCGCCTTTCGAATTTCCCACGAGAATGACGAGCAAATCGGCCTCCACGTTGCGCGCCACCATTGCGGACAGGGCGTCGTCGTCTCCGAACTGGAGTCCGTCCGCCGCCACGGCGCCATTTTCATTGACGATAGGAATGACGCCGAAGTTCAGAAGCGAAAAAAACGTGCTGCGTAAGTCCGAATAACGCTTGGGATCCGAGAAACAGTCGCGGGTCAGAAGGATTTGAGCGACATTCTTGGAGTGCTCCGAGAAAAATTTCTCGTACATGTGAATGAGTATTCCCTGCCCGACGGCGGCCAGGGCTTGCTTTTCGGGTAAAGCCAGCGAAGGGGAGCAATCGAGCTTTCCCACGCCGGCTCCCACAGCGCCGGAGCTTATCAAAACCACTTCCCGTCCGGCGCTGTGCAAATTCGACAGATCGCGGGACAACGACTCCATCTTTCCCAAATTGATCTTGCCCGTGGGATACGTAATGGAGTCGATCCCTGCCTTCACAACGATTCTTTTGCAACCGCGAAGGGTTTCGCGTTCCATTATTTTATTACACCTCGATAACAGCCGATATATGCTTCACAAAAGGCAAAAAATCATGAATGATTCGCGTCGTTTCGACCTTCATATAGCCGGTGGTCGTGCCGTCGCTGCGTCGATTCACTTAATTTTGCGGCATATATACGGTATCATAGGAGCATCGATAATAAAAGCGAATGTTTGTCATGATAAACATAACAAAACCAGATAATAAAGAGGCGGACGGGGTATGGACATGAACATTCAAAAGTATATGGCTTTCATTGAAACCGTCGAATACAGCAGCTTTACAAAGGCGGCGGAAGTATTGAATTACTCTCAATCCGGCATCAGCCGCATGATTGACGATTTGGAAAAGGAATGGCGAGTGTCTCTCCTCGAACGCGGACGCGCCGGTGTGCGTTTGACTTCCGACGGACTGAAGCTGCTGCCGTTTGTTCAAAACGTATGCAGCGAATACCGGAAATTGCAGTCGCAGGTAGACGAATTGAACGGCTTGCAGTCGGGCCTGATCAGAATCGGAACATTTTCCAGCGTAGCGACGCATTGGCTCCCGAATATCATCAAGGCGTTTCAAAAGGATTACCCCAATATCGATTACGAGCTTCTGTTGGGCGATTATACGGAAATAGAAAGCTGGATTTTGGAGGGGCGTGTGGATTGCGGTTTTCTTCGGCTTCCCACGCTGCCGGAGTTTGAAAAAATTTTTTTGGAACAGGATAAGCTGCTTGCGGTTTTGCCGGAGAACCATCCGCTGGCCGATTGTGAACGCTTTCCTGTAAAGGCGCTGTGCGATTACCCTTTCATGCTTCTGGAAAAGGGCGTCAAAGCTGAAATTTCGGAAATATTTAAAAAATGCGGCATCGAGCCCCAAATACGCTTTACGACTTGGGACGACTACGCCATCATGTCCATGGTGGAAGGCGGCTTGGGCGTCAGCATCTTGCCGGAGCTCATCCTGCGGCGCATCCCGTATCAAATCGTGGCGAAGGAACTGGA
>JAISWV010000384.1 GCA_031270755.1 Synergistaceae bacterium | reverse complement strand
AGGCTGCGGTGGATGGGGATGATCCTGAGCTGTTCTTCCATAGCTGTATTCATCGCTCAGGCGATAAGGGCGCTCTGGAGCCCAAACATGGACAGCACGGTCGGCGCCGACCCGAGCATTCCGGCGAGTATCGCGGCCATTGCCACCCACCTGACCCAGCCGCCGAGTTCCGATCCTACGAACGCGATTGCGCAGAAGCCGCAGACGATCATGAAAAGGCCGAGAGAAAAAGCCACAGGCCCCGTCAATGAATCCGCAAGCTGCTTCAACGCGCTGTCCCAAGGGAAATTCGTACTGGTGTTCGCTTCCGCGACGCCGGTAGCCCCCAGGCAGAAAATAGAGACCACGAGCAGCGCCGTGAAAACGCGCTTCATCCCTTTGATTGATTTGATTCGATTTGTTCTCAAAACTTGTACCTCCTGTCGATACAAAAACAAAAAACTACTGATTTTTCCTTCCCGATTTCAGTTCGTAGACTGGCTCATATCTGTATTCCCCCTCTTTGAAGCCGGCGACGCGGATGATCTCTGTCACCTGCCGTCCCAGACGCCCGAACTCCTTCATGTAGACGACGACGTTTATCGCTTCCGCGATGAGTGTTTGCATGGGCGTCACGCTCACTTCCGCTATTAGTTGTTCCAATCTGAGAAGCGAAGCGTAGGCGTTGTTCGCGTGTACCGTGGCGAATCCCCCCGGATGTCCGGTGTTCCAGGATTTGAGTAAATCCAACGCTTCGCCGCCCCTCACTTCTCCAATGATGATCCGATCCGGCCTATACCTCATGGCCGTTTTCAAGAGTTTTCTCAGGCTCATGCCGGCCGTCTCGGACGTGACGAAGTTCTGTTTGTTCGCCGTGGCGCAGTTCAGCTCTATCGTGTCCTCGATAATCACTAGCCTGTCTTGGGGGGCGATTTCGAGCAATTCGAGTATCAGGGCGTTGACGAACGTTGTCTTTCCGCTCGACGTTCCTCCGGCTACCAAAATGTTTTGCGCCTCCCGAATTGATTCCCTCAAATATTCCGCGGCATGTTCCGGGATTCTCTTCTCCGATATGTACCGGGAAAGAGGGATCACGGTAGAGGCGTGTTTACGGATGGTCATTGACGGGCCATCCGGCGAGACTGGAGGAATAGCGCCCTCCACCCGCGAACCGTCCAGAGGGAAATAACCTTCCAATACAGGGTTTGCCTTGTTCAGTTCCATGCCGTTCATGGCGGCGACGGTCCCCAAAGCGGCTACGAGACCTTCCGGCGCTATCGTTTCTCCCGTGTCGTAGAGGCGCTTGCCGTGTTCTTCCAGCCAGACGCGCCCGTCAGAGTTGACGCAGATTTCAAGCACGTCATCGTTTTCCAGGGCCTCGACGATGAAAGGCCCAAGCTCCCGCTTCAGTTTTTCCGAAAGACGCTGCAAAAGATTTTTCAAATGCTCAGTCGTTTCAAAGAACAAAATTTCTTCTCCCGTATCGTTTAGTTCGTGGCGCTGTTTACAGGTTAAGCGGCGAAATGGGGCTTATAGACGAAAAGGGGAACAGCGGGCGCGGCGGGCTATTCCGTTTCGCGTTCACGGATGTTCCGGCCTTCCCTCCATGTCTCACAGAGGTATGTCGATACGGCTGGGTTCGCTATTTCGGAGGTCTGGTACGTAAAATTACTGATTTGACAAATTTGTTAGAATCCGGCGTTCTAACAAGTTTGTTAGAGTTTTATGAAGCATTGATATCATTGATCTGTGTCGCGGCAAAACGGCGTTTTGCCCCTGATTTTATATTTGGCGCCGCCTGGACGATCCCATATCCGCGATCCGGTACGTAAAATTACTGATCTAACAAGTTTGTTAGAATTCGGTGTTCTAACAAACTTGTTAGAATTAGTCGAATCCTTGCCATTACTGATTTCATCAATAAAAAGACGCCCCCTTGCCCCCTGTTTTATATCGAACGGCTTTTTGGAGAAACACCATCCCAACATCCATAAACCCTTTCCCTGACGGCTCTCCGGCATGTTAGGCGCGTTTTGACACCGCCGTTTCATTGCGGCTGAGAAGCGGAGCCCCGCCGTTTGTATTTTGCCGAAACGCCTGCCGTACTATTTTTCACATCGTGAATACGCGCTTTTGTTGAAATCAGGGCGTTTGCGCGTTGAATCGTATCCACGAGGGGAAGGAGGTGAAAGATGTGAATGAGAACTTCAATAGTTCACTGCTCAAGGCGGTGCGGCTGAAAAGCGGGGCGACGCAAGCCCGTTTCGCCGACATGCTCGGAGTATCTGGAAACTACGTGTACATGATGGAGAGCGGGCTGAGAAGGCCCGGAGGAGGACTCCTCAAGAAAATATCGCATTGCACCGATATCCCGATTGAAAGTTTTCTCGTCTCCCAGCCTGAATTCCAGGACGAACCGGACGACCCCGGTAAGCCGGACTGTATCCTTGAATTGACCAGGAGGCTGGACAGGGAGCGGTATGAAAAAAAACTATTGGGGGGCAGAATCGTTGAACTCGAAAAATTGACGGAACATATCATTGCGCTCAATGACCTGCTGTTCAAGGCAAGTCGCGTTTATCGACTCGAAATCTCAGGGCCGGAAAAGGCGAAAAAGCTCGCCGCCCTCGCAAGGGAGACCGCGAAGGCGGGAGAGCTTTG
>JAISWV010000296.1 GCA_031270755.1 Synergistaceae bacterium | reverse complement strand
GGAGCAAGTCGAGATTTTGGCGCGCGAAACGCCCTCGGGCGGTGAAATTTCGCCCGAAGCCCTGGGCGCGTTCTTCATCGATGAAGAAGCCAAGAGGGAGGCGCCTTTCAGAAACGACGCCTTGCTCCGGGCATTCGAGCTCGTAGGCGGCAAAGAGCTGGTCCGGCCTCCGATGCCCGAGCTCCGCGGACGAAATGACGCTGTTTGAATTGAAAAACACGTATACCCCCAACGAATCTCTTCTTATACCTCCGCTTTACGCCTCCGCCAGCAGCTTCAGCATTTCGTCGGCGGAAAGGGTCACAGGGACCTCCGCCTCGTCCAGCAGACTGTTGGCCAGATCGCGTTTCCAACTGTGAAGGTCCACGATCTTCTCCTCGATGGTGTCCTTCGCCACGATCCTGTAGACGGTGACCGGGCGCTGCTGCCCTATCCTGTGGGTGCGGTCGGAGGCCTGTTCCTCCACGGCGGGGTTCCACCAGGGGTCCATGTGAATGACGTAGTCGGCGGCGGTCAGGTTGAGCCCCATCCCCCCGGCCTTCAGGCTGATGAGGAAACAGTCGCCGCTGCCCGTCTGAAAGGCCCTCACCCGCTTCGTTCTCTCGGAGGGCAGGGTGGAACCATCCAGATATTGATAGAGCACTCCCTTTTCGTCCAGGACTTTCCGCAGCAGCGTCAGATGATCCACGAACTGACTGAACACCAGCGCCTTGTGTCCTCCCGCCCGGAGGTCGTCCATCACCTCGGAAAAGGCCTCCAGCTTGGCCGACGGATACCGGACCTCTCCTTGAGCCACCAGAGCCGAGTTGCAGCAGGCGCGCCTCAACTTCACCAACTGGGCGAAAATCTTGAAGCGCTTGTCCGTCCCGTCGTACCGAGCCAGGTCCTCCAGGGCGTTTCGGCGGAGGGCCTCGTAAAAGTTCCGCTCTTCCTCCTTCAGCTCCACCCTCAAGGTGACCTCGGTCTTGGGCGGCAGCTCCGACAGCACCTGCTCCTTGTTCCGCCTCAGCAGAAAGGGGGCGATGACCTTCTTCAGGCGTTTGCGGACGGCCTTGTCGCCGTCGCGCTCGATGGGCAGTGCGAACTTGCGGCTGAAGCTCTCGTGGGAGCCCAGGTAATGGGGATTGATGAAGCGAAACAAGTTCCAAAGCTCGGTCAAGTTGTTTTCGATGGGGGTGCCTGTGGTGATGACGCGGAAATCTCCCGACAGCCTCATCGCCGAGGCGCTCCTCTTCGTGCCCATGTTCTTGATGGCCTGGGCCTCGTCCAGGACGATGGTGTGCCAGTTCACGCCGGAGAGGAGATCCCGCTCGTTCTGAAGCAGACTGTAGGAGGTGATCAACACGTCCATGGGCTCCAGCCCCTGGACCATGTTTTCCCTGTCGCCGTAGCGCAGCTCTTTCATGTTGAGGGTCGGGGTGAATCGCCCCGCCTCCTCGATCCAGTTCGAGCAGACGGAGGTGGGGGCCACCACCAGAGCCGGGCCGCCCTCCGCCCGGGCCAGGAGCAGCGCCAGGGTCTGTATCGTCTTGCCCAGCCCCATGTCGTCCGCCAGACAGGCCCCCGCGCCCCAATGGGCCAGGCGCGCCAGCCACCGATAGCCTTCTTCCTGATACTCCCGAAGCTCTCCCCGGAAGGTCCGGGGCAGCTTCGGCTTCAGAGCCGCGGCCTCGTCGATGAGGGCGGTCTGTTTTTTCCATTTCCTGCTCCCCGTGAAGGAATCCACGTCCTCGTCCATACCGCCCAGGAGCGCGGCGGAAAGGGAGGAGATGCGTATCTCGTCCCCCGTCAGATCGCCCACCGCAGCCAGGGTTTCCAGCTTGCGCCGGTAGGAGTCGGTGAGAGCCAGGAACTCGTCGTGACCGATCTGAATGAAGCGCCCTTTGGCTGACTCCAGGCGCCGCAATATCTCTTTCATTCCGAACACAACGTCCTCGTCCAGCTTCAGCTCCCCGGAGACCGAAAACCAGTGGTCCGCGTCCCGAACCGACAGACTGGAGGAGAAAGACCCCATGCCCCGCACCTGCCGCTTGCCGCCCTTCGGCCATTCCGCCACGACCTGGTCTCCCATCTCCTGCAGCGCCAGCAAAAATTCCAAAGAGGCCTCGGCGTCCTGAATCACCCATCGGTTTTCGGCCTGGTCCGATGTCTGGTAAGCGTTGTTCAAGGCGCTGACGCACTTTTCGAGGAAGGCGTCCAGGACCTTGGACTCTCCCTCCAGGTCGCGCTTCGTCTGAACCCTGCGGTCGCTCACCAGGCCATACAGGTTCGCGGCTCCGACCCCGGGAGTGCAGGCTGCGCTTTCCGGCCCCAGAGGCCGGGTCAACACCTCCACTTGGAGCCCCTCTTCGTAAGGCTGCATCTGAACGTAGAGCCTCGTGTCCGGCTCCACGTAGTCGGCTCCGCTTTCCACTCCCTCCACGTCCGCGTGTACGGTGACGATGGAGGCCAGGCTGGACAGGGTCTCCAGAACCTCGTCTTTCGCGCCGGAGGGAACGTACAGGCCCTCCGGTCCCAAGATCTCGGCGATTTTCAGGTGTTTCGCGTCGAGATCCACCAACTTCAGACGGCCGGGGGCGTCCTCGGTGACGATCAACCCGATTTTCAATTCCGTAGGGTCGGGGTGAGGGTCCATGATGAGCTTGTACTCTCCCCCCTGGGACAGGGTGAGGATCCTTGGCTCGCTGCGGAAGACCTCCACCGACTCCCCCTCCTGGCCGAAGAGGAACGGGTGCCCCGCCAAGGCTCGTATGCCCTCCGTCATGCTGATGTAGTACTCGCCGTAGTGGTAGGAGTCGTAGGCGTGAATCGCCGGCAAAACGAGCTTGTCCCGGTCCGCCAGGCTCTCCACGGAGTTGGGGTCCTGGGCGAGGCGGCGGAACGACACATTCTTACCGCGGCTCCAGCCTTTCACTTGGAGGGTCTGCTCCATAGGCACGATGGAGGTCACCTCGGTTTTCCCCTTCGTGTCGTTCTTCCAGTTCACGATCCACGCCAACCGTTTTGTCCCCAGTTTCTCCGCGTGGACCGTTTCTTGCGGCGGGCCGCCCAGGGCCTTCAGCTTGTCCAAAGAAAAGGCCCAGTCGGGCCTGTATTCGAGAAGGTCCTCCAGGTGCCAGGAGAGTTCGGGGAGAACGTGGAACTCCTTGGCCGGCGCGGGGTCGGCCTTTCTCAAAATGGAGGCCAGATGGGAGGCCATGAGCGGCATTCCCAGCTCCACCAGCTTCCGGCAAGCCTTGACGGCGTTTTTGACGTAGGAGCCCGTCTTTTCCGGCGCGATCCATTGGACGCAGAGCATGAAAACGAGGACGTCAATGGGAGACTCCGTGGACCTGACGTGGTTCACCGTCGCGCTGGCGAAAAGATTTTTCCGGCGGTCGGCTCCGTTTTCGAGGAGGTGCGCTATCATCTGGTAAGCCCAGGGGATTTGGGTGGAATACTTGTCCAAGAGCAGATTTTCTCTGATTTTTTTCTCGGGAGCCTTGGCGCGGAGCAGCAGAAGAGGGTAGAAGACACCCCGCCAAGTGAAGTAGCCGTAACGTTTTCTATTGGTTTTTCGCAGGCGCTTGAGTCCCTCTTCGTAAAGAGCCAGCGCCTTGTCACAGTTGCCCTTCAGGAGGGCGGCAAGGGCGTAGACCGCTTCATCCTCGCCGGAGAACTGGATCGAACCGGTTTCCCGGAGCATTTTTTCGATTTCGTCCTCCCGCCCCGCGTCCAGGTGCCGCTTGAACTCCACGCCGCGTAACAGGGGGTTGGAGGGGTATTTCCGATAATAGCGCTCCAGCAATCCGTTCAGCACCTTTTGTTCGGGCGCCGCGTCCCACCAAGTGTCGAAGGCGGCGGACAAAGCCCTGGAACCGATTTCTTCCGGAAGGTTCAACAGCATTTCCTTGTCCAGAGGAATGAAGAGAATCCTCAACAGTACACCTTCCACCGCTCTTTCGGAGTAGATTGCCGTCTCGGAAAACAACCTGGAAAAAGCGGCGGGGTCCTTGTCGTACACCACGCGCCGCAGGAGGCGCGGAAGACGGTGGCCTTCCTCGGCGTCGGCGATGGCCTGGATCAACGCGGGTATCCTGATGACGGTTCCGTCGATGACCCGGTTGAAGTGCCGGTAGTCCTGGTAGGCGACCAGGGAATCCCGAGTCACCAGCTCCACGTCGTAAGGGTCGCAGTAATATTTCGTTCCGCTGAAACTGTTGTAACTGTAAAAGGACATGGACGTGGAACGCACGAGAGAGTTTTTCGTCCACCGCGTCAGCATGGAGGAAACTTCGTTCGACGAGTAGTCTTTGTCCTTTTTTGGGAGGGAAGCGGAGGGCGAGGGCAGGCGCGGTATGGTGTTGAGGGTTTCTTGAAGCACCTGAGCCGTCACGGGAACGCCGATGACCGCCAGCAGGCGGTAGGCTCTTTTCTCCCGCTCCGGTAGAGCGTTGTACCTGTCCAGAAGTTTCTTGCAGAGCGCGTCGTCAAAAAACATGATGGAACATCCTTTCGCGGATCATAACCAGGGGGCAAAAAAGCATCCGATCCTATCCTCTCATCAATTCTTCAATATCTTCAATCGATTCGACGTGAATCTTACAACGGATGAGGAACAAATTCAATTCAGATTCAATTCAGATTCCGCCTCGCGATGGGATGCGCGGTGGACACCCCGGAGGGCGCTCCCGTCACCGTAGGGGCAGATTTCCGATAATCGCGGGCGGATAATATCCGCCCCTACATTAGACGGGGGTTGCGCGGTCTTTTGTTCAAGCGGTCACAAAATACAAAATACAAAACACAAAATACACGCCGCGCTTTGACGGAGATATGACGGCTTGAGCCAAAAGCTTGGGGGCCCAGCTCAGGCCCCCGGGAGTTTTCTATTTTTTATTTTTTCGGCACCCTCTGCAGCATGTCGCGGGTCATTGCGTCCAGGTCGTACCGGGGTGCGAAACCCCATTCCTCTTTGGCCGCGGAGCAGTCCAGGGAGTCCGGCCACGAATCCGCTATGGCCTGACGCGCGGGATCGACTTCGTAGGAAAGTTCGAATTTCGGAATGACCTTGCGAATCGACGCGGCGATGCCCTCCGGGTCGAAGCTCATGGCGGAGATGTTGAAGGCGCTGCGGTGCCGGAGCTTGGACGGGTCGGCCTCCATCAATTGTACCACGGCCTCCAGCGCGTCGGGCATGTACATCATGTCCATGAAACTGCCCTTTGCGATATAGCTGGTGTAGCATCCCTTCGCCGCCGCTTCGTAGTAGATGTGAACGGCGTAGTCCGTGGTGCCGCCGCCGGGAAGCGCCTCGTAGGAGATCAAGCCGGGAAAACGCAGCCCCCGCGTGTCCAGCCCGTATTTGAGGTGGTAGTAGTCACAGAGCAGCTCGCCCGCCACTTTGGTGACTCCGTATATGGTGGATGGGCGCTGGATCGTGTCCTGCGGCGTGTTTTTGGGCGGCGTGCCCGGGCCGAACGCCGCTATGGAGCTGGGGAAAAAAAGCGCGCATTTTCTGGGCCTGATCGCCTCCAGCATCGTATAGAGGCCGTTCATGTTCGTGTCCCACGCCAGCTGCGGCTCTGTCTCTCCCCGGGCGGAAAGAATCCCGGCTAAATGGATGACGGTGTCTATTTTCCAGGAGTCCAGGAGCTCCCCCACCGTTTTTCCGTCTCTTGCGTCCAGGAGGGCGAAGGGGCCGCCCTCGCTCACGGGGCCGGGAACTTTTTTGCGCGCCGTGGCCACCACGTTGTCCGAGCCGTACGCTTTTCTCAAATGCTGAACCAGCTCGACCCCGATCTGTCCGTTGGACCCGGTGACAAGTATTTTTTCCATTTTTTTCATTTTCTTCATTGCACGATCCCCATTTCTTTGCCGACCTTCACGAAGGCCTCGATGCCTCTCTTCAGGTCCTCTTCGGAGTGGGCGGCGCTGACCATGGCGCGGATACGAGCCGTGCCCTTGGGGACGGTGGGGAAGACGATGGCGGTTGCGAACACGCCGTTCTCGAAGAGGCGGGCGCTGAAGTCCTTGGCAGCCTGAGCTTCGCCGATGATGACGGGCGTGATGGGCGTCTCGCTCTTGCCCACGTCGAAACCCCGGGCCTTCAACTCGGCCTTCAGTAAGTCGCCGTTGCTCCAAAGCTTTTTCACCGCTTCGTCGCCGGCCTCCATTATTTCCACCGCCGCCAGGTTCGCCGCCACGTCGGGAACGGTGAGCGCGCTGCTGAAGAGGTTCGTCCGGGCTTTCTGACGCAGGAAGTCCACCAGGGTCGCGCTGCCCGCGACGATCCCTCCCATGACGCCGAAGGCCTTGGACATGGTTCCGATCTCCACGTCGACCCTGCCGTGGAGGCCGAAGTGATCCACGATCCCGCGGCCTCCTTTGCCCAAGACTCCCTCGCCGTGAGCGTCATCGACGGCGACCATGACCCCGGACTCCTCCGCGATCGCGACGATCTCCGGCAGACGCGCGATGTCGCCGTCCATAGAGAACACCCCGTCGGTGATGAGCAATTTCTTGCCCGGTCCGGCGTTGCTTTTGATCTTGGCCCGCAGGTCGTCCATGTTGGAGTGCTCGTATCGGACGACCTTCGCCTTCGAGAGGCGGGAGGCGTCGATGATGGAAGCATGGTTCAAGGAATCGCTGAAAATCAGGTCTCCGTCGTCCGTAAGAGTGGGAATGACCGCCAGATTGGCGCAAAATCCCGACTGGAAAGTGATGGCGGCCTCGGCTCCCTTGAACTTCGCGAGTTTTCTTTCGAGCTCCAGGTGGATGTCCATCGTACCGGCGATGGTGCGGACCGCGCCGGGCCCCACGCCGTACCGGTCAATGGTTTCCTTGGCTTTTTCGCACACCCGCGGGTCGTTGGCGAAGCCGAGATAGTTGTTGGAGCACAGGTTCAAGTAGTCTTTGCCCCCGATTTTCACCGTCGCGCCTTGAGGGCTCTCCAGAGTGCGGATATTGCCGTAAAGCCCCTCGCGCTTCATCCGATTCAATTCTTCGTCCATGAACGTCGTTGGAACAGTCATCGTCATCCCTCCAGAATTTTAATATGGATAAGCTTCTCATAAAACAATTGGGGGAACAAGCGAATATAAAATATATTCGTCGGCGAAAAATACCGTAAAAATGTACCATAATGTCAATGCTGCTTAAAATCGACTACGTACAATCAAACGACCGTTCCACGTAAATTTGAAGCGCTTTGAATGGCAGAAAGGATGAGAGTTGAAATGCCAAGTGAACAGCCTCGTTCATCCGGGAAAGATTCGCTTCTGGAGTTGATCCCCAGTTATTTTCAGGACAACACCGCCCCTTACTACATCGCCAACATCCTGCGCGAAGCCATTTACCGCGGGGTTCTGCAGGAAGGGGAGGCGCTTCATCAAAGCCAGTTGGCGGAGCGCCTGCACGTCAGCCCTATTCCCCTGCGCGAGGCGCTGCGTCTTTTGGAGATGGAGGGGCTCGTTGACTTTCATGGGCGGAGGGGGGCCACGGTGACAGGGCTGACTCTGGAGGAAACCCGTGAAATCTACGAGATGCTGACTTCCCTGGAAGTCGGTGTTCTGCGGGTGGCACTGCCCCTCGTATCGGACGAAACCGTGGCCTCGGCCTCCGTTTTGCTGGACAAAATGGAGAAAGAGCCCGATTGTGTGGTCTGGCGGGAGCAGAACGTCGAGTTTCACAACTCCCTCTACGACTCCGCGGACCGCCCCCTTACCCTGGACATGATCGCCCGCCTGCGCCGGCAGGTGGACCGGTACATTCGCCTGCACCTCCAGTCCATGCGCGAGGAGTCCCAGCGGCAGCACAAAAAAATCCTCCAAGCCGTTCGGGCGCGGGACATGGAAGCGGCCACGGCGGCCCTGACCTTCCACTTGGAAAGCACCTCGAAGGACCTGCAATCCCACATGAGCGGAAGAATCGGAAAAGCATGAATGCCTTCTCCCGCACGTCTTCCATCACATGTCTTCCATCGCGCCGTTTCGGTCTCTCCCTCCGTTTCTCCCGGGCATACGCTGAATCAATCCTGAATTTCTATCGAGCAAACTTCGCGCCGTCATGTGCCGGGCGGTCATGCGCCGGGCCTGGATATACGAGCCGTGCCGCATTGACAAGGGCCTCCAGGAACATTATCATGGAGCCGCTCGAGTTTGAGCTCACTTACCGCGCTTTCTCGCCGCACTTTCGCGGGGCGCGGAAAAAAGCGTGAAAGACGTGAAAATCCAGCTGAATGGAATGGATGACAAAGATGCTCTTGTTGCTGGCCGATGCCGGGAAAGTTTATACCATTGGGGGACCCGATCGAAGTCAACGTTCGCGGCTACGAACTGTCTCTGCGCAAAGAAGACGCGGAATCGATCCTCGTGGAACCAGCCTGAAGTCATGTCAGACCGGGACTGAGGTCGAGGCGAGAGTTCGAGATGAAAGGAGAATCCGCATGCCTGTAAAAATTGCTTTGGCTGGAAACCCCAACAGCGGCAAGACGACGCTGTTCAATGGATTGACGGGGCTGAATCAGTTCGTGGGAAATTGGCCCGGCGTCACCGTCGAGAAAAAAGAGGGGCGGCTGAAAGGGCACAAAGACGTCGTCATCATGGATTTGCCCGGCATCTACTCGCTTTCTCCCTACACCCTCGAAGAGGTCGTGGCGAGAAATTACCTGATCGGCCAACGGCCCGACGCGATCCTCGACATTGTTGACGGCACCAACATCGAGCGCAACCTCTACCTCACGACGCAGCTTCTGGAACTGGGCATCCCCGTGGTCGTCGCCGTCAACATGATCGACGTGGTCGAAAAAAACGACGACAAGATCGACGAGGAAAAACTGTCGGAAAGACTGGGCTGTCCGGTGGTCCGCATTTCCGCGCTCAAAGGAACGGGGGTGGCGGAGGCCGCCCTGGCGACCTTGAAAGCCATCGAGACGGCGGGGAAAAAATCGTCCTCCGTCCTCCGGTTTCACGAGAAGATCGAATCGACCTTGACCTCCCTGGCCGACGGGCTCCCCTCGGAAATTCCAGAGGAGCGGAGGCGTTTCTTCGCTCTGAAGCTCTTCGAGAGAGACGAAAAAATCTTCGAGGGGACCCGGTGCGCTTCGATGCAGTTCGCGAGAGCCGCTGGGGCCATCGCGGCAATGGAGGAAGCCTTTGACGACGACTCGGAGAGCATCATCGCCAACGAGCGGTATAACTGCATCGCTT
>JAISWV010000273.1 GCA_031270755.1 Synergistaceae bacterium | reverse complement strand
TTTTTTTCGCGTTCTCCAACAGCTTCGTCACCATACTGTCCCAGTCTATACCCGACGCGATGCCAGTAAAGGACATATCCGCCATGGTTAACGCCTCCTGCTATCTTAAAAATAAAACTCACCATCTCGATTTTCGGCGGTTTCGAGCCCGCACTTGAGGCCGGGCCGGCAACCCATCGAGCCTAATTGCCGCCCTCCGTTATTTTACACCGAAATGACAAATAATTTCGATGAATTGCTTACTCGAAAGGATTTATATCCCTCTTTCGCCTTCTATGTTACAATGGGGTGCGTTGTGGACAGGGGCGACGGCTTGTTGCGGTGTTGTTGTCGTCGTGTTATCGTTGCATGGAGGGGGGATTCCTCATGAAGGTTTACATTGACGATCAGGAATATTCCGAGCTGCTAGGCAACGCGGATGCGGCGTCCATCTTGAACGTCGTCAGGGGAGAGACGTCCCGGAACGGGCGCGTTGTCACGGAGGTCCGGCTGGACGGCGTCGTCATGGACGAAGAGGCTTTTTTGAACGTCACCGGAGGGTTGGCGGCGCGATTCACCTCACAGCCCGTTCGAGAGCTGATCCGCGAATCGCTGGGCGAGGCCGTGGCCTACATTCCCAGGCTGACCGATGGACTCGAGGAAATTGCCCTCCACTTCGAGAAGAACGAGATCGCCATAGGAGAGGGGAAGCTGGCCGACGCGGCGGATGGGTTGGATTGGCTTTTGCTGGTTTTCCAAAACTGCAGCGCGCTTTTGGCCATCGACGAAGAAATGAACGACTTGGGACTCAAGGAATTGAAAACCGCTCTTTCCGAAAGCATCAACTCTCTGGGCACTTTGCACACGGAGCGCCAGTATCCTCAAATGGCTCTCTGTATTCGCCAAAAACTCATCCCGGAAATCGAGAATTTTTCCGTACATGTTAAAAGACTTCGTGATCTCGGGGCTTCCACTCAATAACAAGAAAGAGGAGGGGGGCCATTGTCCCTTCGTAAAGGGTTGCTCATTTTTATTTTGCTCGCTTTCGGAGCAAGCGGGGTCATTCTGGCCAAGAGCGTGGACCGCGAGACAATATGTTCTTTGTTGAGCGCGGACAAACGTTTTTTGCTGGGGGCGTTGGGACTGATATTCGCCGCGTGGTGCTGCGACGCGGTGCGTTTTTGCGCCCTTGCCCGGGCCGCTCACGAACACGTTCCCTTCAAACTGGGCGTCCTCTTGACCTGGCTGCACTATTTCGGCTGTGCCGTAACCCCGATGCAAAGCGGAGGGGGGCCTTTTCAAGTCTACGTTTTGTACAAGAAAGGGATTGCCGTCGGAAAGGGCATCGCGATCACCTTGATTCGCACCATGCTGACGGTCCTGATCCTGAGCCTCATCGTTCCCGTGGCGCTTTTCATCGACCCCACCCTCATGGACAGAAGCCCCTTCATCAAAGGGATGGTGGGGTATGTCTTCGTCGTTATCTTGTGTACGTGGCTTTTTGTCGCCTACACTGTCGTGCGCCCCGACTCCATCAAGCGCCTGGGGAAAACGCTGCTGATATGGCTGGCAAAGCTGAAAATTTTGCGGTCTCACAAGGTGAAGGACTATTTTCAGTGGCTGGATCGCGAAATGGACAATTACAACCTGAATTTCAGGCTGACTTTCTCCAGCGGGTTCGTTTATTCCGCCGTGGCCGTTCTCTTTTCCGTGCTCTACCTTTTGTGTATTTTTTCCGTGCTGCCGGTGTTGATGCGTTCCGTGGGGCTGCCTTTCAATTTCACGCAGACGCTCTCCATCCAGGCGGTTTTCATGTTCGTGCTCTACTTCATCCCGACCCCCGGCGCCAGCGGCGTGGCCGAAAGCGGAGGAGCCATCCTCTTCGGGACGTTGATGCCCTGGAACATGGCGGGGATCATGGCGGTCATCTGGCGTTTTTTCACGGAGTACATCTCGATTTTCATGGGGGTCGTGGTGGTCGTCAGGTTCTTGGGCTGGGGAGTCACGGAAGAACTGCACAAGGGGACCTCCCCTGAAGAGGAAGCCCGGCGGCTGAAAAACGGATGAGAGCGGAACCGTTGAACGCTAAATTTCGTTGTGCCCAATCCCTGGGGGAAAAAGCTTTTCAATTGAGGGGCGGGATATGGACTTTGCTTTTCGCCGCGATCCTCTTTTCGGCGCACCCCAGCCGGCAGTCCATCCTGTGGGGCCTGCCTTTCGTGGCCCTGGGGCAAGCGCTCCGCTTTTGGGCCGTGGGCTGCATCGGCCGTTACAGAGGAGAGCGGGTGGGGGCACAAACGCTGACGACGTGGGGACCTTATGCTTTTACAAGAAACCCTCTTTACGCCGGCAACGGTCTCATCGGCCTCGGGTGGGGATCGATGGCGGGATTTTTGCCTACGGTGATTTTTGTTATAACTTTCGTTTTGCTGTATACTGTCCTCATAATTCCTCACGAGGAATCGTTTCTTTCGGAAAAATTCGGCGCGGAATACAGCCGATACAGAGAAAGAACGAGCAGATTTTTTCCTATGAAGTGGCCGAAAGGCCGGATCGCCGGCCCGTTCGACAGGCGGGTGCTGTGGGTGAGTGAGCGCTATTCTCTTTTGACTACCGTAGTGGGAAGTCTTTTGATTATCGCCAAGGGGTTGGCAGAAGCTTGGTAAGAGCTTGAATTGGGGAAAACATTTGCGGGCTGTTTAATTTCTTTTGGAGGAGAACGATGAATCACGACAAAAAAAACAGGGAAAAAGACGTGACGATAACGGAGCTGCTTTCGGCCATATCGGAGACGGAATATCCGCAGTACATTCTCGACGCCATATCCAGGATACAGGCGTGGATGCTGGACACCGTGAACGCGCCGGCGGAAAGGGGCATGGACCCCGTGACCGCCATGTTCGAGGACGGCGGAGAAATGGATATGGAGAAGCTTTTCTCCGATCTGGAAAGCCTGGAGCAATACGTCGATCTCATCCCCAACACCAGGCGCCCCGAGGGACGCGCCGACGTCATCGTCGTGAGCGTCAATCCTCCCGATTACGAATGTGGTGTGCGGACCGCCATCGATTACGCCGCTCTTTTCAACAGAAAGAACTGCAAACGCGTCTGGGTGGTGAGCGACACCTTCATTTTCAGCGACACCATCCACTACGCCGCCCACGTGGACGCTCTGGCGGAGCAGGGCGTGGCCCTCCGTTTCATTCTCGTCACCCCTTGGGGTTGGGTGGAAATCCCCTTGAGCGGCAACATCGCCTCCAACCAGCAATTCTTGTGGCGCAACACCATGAGAGGCACGGGGAGTCACTGATCCGATTGTTTTGACGTTCCCGACAAAACAATCCGAGCACGCGGCGGGACGGGAAAATGCCGTGTGCTCGTTCACTTACTCAATAAGGGCAGGGTAAGCGCAGCATCGAATTTTTGTCTTCGCTGAAGGCATTTGTCGCCTGCAGCATGTCCGCAGCGCCCCGCAAACTCGACCAGTCGATGGATGCGGTATACCTCTGGGCAAAATCCAACATTTTGAGGCAGGCATCCAAAATATGGTTGTGGGATAAGCCTCTTAGAGCGTCCAAATAATTGTCACGGTAAACGGTCGGGATGATGATCCGCTGTTCGTTCATGGATACAAACTCAGCATTCATCATGATTCTCGATATTCTTCCATTCCCGTCGTCGAAAGGGTGGACTTCCGCCACCAGAAACATCATAAAAACCGCTTTTGCAAACGCTGTATCCAGTTTCTGGTAGAGCCGAAACCCCTCTTTGAGCGTTCCTTGCACCAGTTCGGGCGAGACAAAGAGCGTACTGCCCGCTTGGTTGGCCTTTTTCTTAAACCGCCCCGGCATCGTGTCGGGGCGGCCTATCATCATTTGTATGTGCCGGGCTTTCAGCAATTCCAGAAATTCGTCGAAGTTTCCCGGCGTTTTTCTCATCTCTTCCATTGAAGATACGATATTGTATGTTCCCGCAATGTCATGAGCGTCGTTTGGGCGTTTTTCCGGTATTTTATGATCAAAGACGATACTTGCGGCCTCTTCCACGGTAAACGTCGTACCTTCGATATAATTTGAAAAATAAGCCTCGTAAAAGCACAGGATTTTGTTGGCGTTGTTTTGAGTTTTTCTGAAAACGGGAGCCCGCACCGCCAGTTCGTTGTAAAGTTCCGTGAATAAAAAGACCCTGTTCGGGTCGAAAGCGTGTCCCGCACTTCGGGCCATGGCGGCCGACGTTGTGAACTCGGCTTCCCGGGTTCTTAGAAGGCCACCGACGATGCGGTCCAATTCCTCGTATTCCGCTTCCAAAGACAAGACTTTCGCTATCTCCCGCATTTGGTCGCGCAATGTGTTGACCGCATTCTCTCCGTAATGCCGTATATGGGCCTCCAGTTTTTCTTCCATTTCGCCGGGGGACAGGTAACGAAGTGCGGCGTTTTTTCTGCCTCGTCGGTTTCTCATGTTTTCAAGATATTTGCGGGGTTCGGACATCAAAAACATATTGCCCATAAACGGGATGTCGTTTTCAAGAGCCGGCACACCGCGACGTGGGCAGACAGTGAATTTTCCGAAAGATATAGGGCGCGTTTTGGACGCGATGACAAAAATTTCCCCGTTCTTCGTCGGTTTCATCTCGATGGCTGTACGGTCAGCAATGACAGCGCCGGGAAACAGCAGACCAACGATCTCCCAGAGCCGACGGTCTGTGATGTTTTCTATCGTGTCTTTCAGGTTGGACGTATAGAGCTTGCCCGTGATATTTCGGATCAAGCCCTGTTTTTTCAGGCGGTACACTTTACCGGCGGATTTTGTGTCCGACAGAAAAACTTCAGACAATGATATTTTGCTCATATCTGACCCCTCTCTTGGTATTTTGAGAGATATTTTGCAAAAAATCAATGCCTTTTTGCGATATTTTGCAATTAATGCCCCGGGCCGGAGCGTGTTCAAAATCCCGCCTCGCCGCGCGGAGGGAAGCGCCGCGTTGCGCCTTCCGAACCGCTACGCCGTTTATGACGCGTGAGCCATCTCTATCACGAGAACGTGGGCGAATCCGTTCGGCGTTATCCTGATATCTTCCTCGACGGCTTCAAGGGCGTCGCGTTCGTTCATTTCGATCCCGCCGAAATCGGCCTTTCCCTCGATCAGCACGAAGTATGCCTGACGGCCCGGAGCGACCTCGAAAGCCAAAGTCTCTCCGCTTCGTATGAACGTCGCGTACATGTTTATGTCCGCGTGAACACGTATCGGCGCGGTCGATTTCTCGTCGCCGTATTGGGCGGCTATAGGAAGCCATTTACCCTCTCTTTCCGAGAACTCGAATCGGACGCTGCCGTAGTTCGGTTTGTACCCGTCGGCATCCGGCAGTATCCATATCTGCAAAAACCGCAGAATAACGTCGCCCTTGTTGTACTCGCTGTGACGAACGCCGGTCCCGGCGCTCATATATTGCGCCATGCCGCGGGTCAGGGTCTCTTCGTTGTTCATGCTGTCGGCATGGGTGAGACTGCCCTCCACAACGTATGAAACGATCTCCATGTTCTTGTGAGGGTGAGTGCCGAATCCTTCGCCGGGCCGAACCATGTCGTCGTTGAGCACCCGCAGCACACCGAATTTCAGGTTCTGCGGATTGTAGTACCGGTCGAATGAAAAATGGAAATGACTGTTGAGCCAGCCGTGATTCGCCCGGCCCATTTTTTCACTGTCGATGTAACGCAGCATACCGATCACCTCGCTTCAAAAATGTACATGAACGTTTTTTCCAAATTTTCTAAGTCAAGTTTACCATATCGTCATATCGTATCGGAACGTTCGGCACGCGGCCCCACAGGACGGATACCGCGTCGATTTCTCAAAAATTTTCCTCTACGAATTTTTCTCTAAGAATTTCCCTCCCGAGGCTCGTCTATGGACACTGCAAGAGGAGAGGTTTCCTCGCCGCTTCCCATCATAACCGCGATCGGCTTCAGCGACGGGAAATTTTCGCAGACGATTTTGATGATGGAGGCGATGGGCACGGATAGAAGCGCCCCCGGAATACCCCAGATCGTGCCCCAAAGAAGGAGCGACAGCAAAATGACCACTGGACTCAATCCCAGGCGGTCCCCTACGACTTTGGGGGTGATGACGTTGCCGATGGTGATCTGTATGGCGCTCAAGGAGACGAGAACCATAATTGGCTTGACGTATCCCGGTGAAAACTGCAATATCGCCATGAGCAGGGGCGGAATCGTGGCAATGATGGACCCCACGGTGGGAATGAAGTTTAAAAGGAACGTCAGGACCCCCCACCCAGCGGCCAGCTCCACGTCCAGTATCTCCAGGGCGAGCCAAGCGCAAGATCCCGTCGCAAAGCTGATCAACGCCAAAGTCCTCAGATAACGGCTGATCTGATAAGACACCGAGGTCAGGATGTTTTTGATTTTCGTGGCGTTGCTGCCAGAAAAAGCCCGATCGATTTTGCTGTCCAGGAACGGAGCCTCCAACAGCATAAACATCAAAAAGACGAGGGTCAAAACAAATTTGCTGGATAAAGCAAACACCACTTCCGAAATGTTACGCAGGTATCGGCCTAAAATGTCCACCCAGCTGATGCGGGGTATGGATTCAGGAGGAATTTGCAGCACCTTCAAAATGTCGAGGGTCATAGTGTTGAGCTTCGAGTAGTATAGAGCGAAAGCTCGATTGAACTCGGCGATCTGAGACACGCAAAAATGAATTCCGACAACACAAAAACTGAAGAAAACCACGAAAACGACAAGGACGTTCAAAAACTGCGGCAGCTTGATTTTACGCCCCAGGTCGATAATAGGGCGAAAAACTTGCAACATGAACCACGCGATCACCAACGGAATGAACACCCCACTGGCAAGGTTCAAAACAGTGCATATAGCGAGCGCGTTCAGCAATGCCACCAATCCCAGAAGGATTTTCATATTCATTTTTCGCGGCCCTGCCTCCTTCCCTCGATAATATCCCGAACGATAAACTCTCTATATTAAAAAGCAGTCTCTTTTTCATTCTAGCATGTCCAACGCGCGACCTAAAAGCTTCTCCGGGAATTTACCGGTGTTTTTTATCGTTTTTATCGTAGGATGGCTTATGTTCGGAGTCATGATTTGCGGACGTTCATTCGTTCATTTCAATGAGGAGGCGATTGATTGTGAGGAAGGTAACGGAGGCTTTGAAGGGGAGTTTCGACATGGGCTGGAATTTTTTGACGCAGGTTATCGACGTCTGCCCGGACGCGGTTTGGACAAAGAAAGCGGGGGGGTACGTTTTCTGGCAGCAGCTTTATCACTGTTTCTCGGCGGTGGATTATTTCCTTCTGCCGAAGGACGGAGCGGGGGAGCCCGGCCCTTGGGGAGCCGATGTCTCCGGCTTCAAGGCGGAGCCCACGGTGACGCCCGGCAAAGAAGAACTCAAGGCCTATGCGGCCAAGATGAAGGCCAAAGTCGACACGTGGGTCGCCTCTCTTGACGACGATGCCCTTTCCCAAAACCACGAGGGCTTATCCTCGCGCTGGGGAGCTCCCACGAGCAACGCGGCCACGCTGGCCATTCTCTCGGGACACTCCATGTACCACGTGGGCAGCTGCGACGCCATTTTGCGCGACAACGGAGAGAAAGGCGTCATGTAATAATGTAAGATCCTGGAGGGACTCAGGGGGATGAGCGAATTCCCCCTGAGCTCTTTGACGCCGCTCCCGCCGGTCAGCACCGGTTGGGGGCGGCGTTTTCCTCGAACTCTTTTCGGGCTTGGGCGCGCAGCTCCGCGTCCGCGGCCAGGTCCCACCCGGTGAGAGCCAAGGCCTTGGCGGCCAGCAGAACGACCTCGTCGGCCCGGGGAGATTTCGCGGCCTCGCGGAACTCGTTCGTGTGTCCCAAAACGGTTTTCGGGGCGATGGCGATGTAGTCGTGGATCGTGGGCACCACCAACGAGACGTTGCCCACGTC
>JAISWV010000262.1 GCA_031270755.1 Synergistaceae bacterium | reverse complement strand
CTTGGGACGACGTGGCGGTGAAGGTGCGGCTTCCCATCAAGGCCGCACCCATCACGGCGGCCATCGCGCTGTGCTCGCTCTCTACCAAGAGAAATCTGCAGGACATGGGCATTTCTCCGTCCGCCACAAATTCGGACAACTTCTCTACCAGCGTCGTCTGAGGGGTGATCGGATAGGCGGCTATAACCTGAGGGCCACAGAGCCGAACGCCTTCGGCCGCCGCTTCGTTTCCCGAAAGAAACTGCTTCTTTTCCTTCAAAGTTTCCTTCCAGGTCGTCTGAGACACGGTCACTCTCCCTCCTTTACCATAGAAATAGCCTTTTTGGGGCATTCGTGGGCACAGATGCCGCACCCTTTGCAGTAATCGTAGTCGATCGTCAACTCTTTTTCCTCCTTACCGATTGCGCCGTCGGGGCACCAGGTCCAGCAAAGGAGGCAACGGATGCATTTGGAATGGTCGATCGCGGGACGAAAAACCCGCCAGCCGGAGTTGACGGTCACCAGAATCCCCGCCTTCGTACAGGCCCCGAAGGCCAGCTCCTCCGGTCGATTCGGGAAGTGAAAGTCTTTTTCCACTCTGGGTTTCATCGATTTTGTCATCGTCGCTGTCCCTTTCTGACTTTGTCGTAGGCGGCCCGAAGAGCCAGCTTGTTGGGTACCGTCAGATGTTTCGGCATCAGCTCTTCAATGGCCTTTTCGGCGTCGGTGACGTCGATCAAGTCTGTAGCGGCGACCACAGCGCCCAGCATGACGGTGTTGACGATAGGAGATTTCAAAATATCCAGCGCAATAGCGGTCGCGTCCAGAACCGTCAGGTTTTCGACCCCGGAAAAATTCGCGTTTTTCTTGAATTCTTCTTCTGACTTGGCGCTGTTGATCACCATTGTGCCATCTGCCCTGAGTCCTCTGCGCACCTCGGTCACGTTGATCAGAGTCTCGTCCAGGACAATGACGCAGTCGCAGTCTGTCACTTCGCTGTGGTCACGGATCGGCGAATCGTCGATTCGGGTGAAACCCAAAACCGGAGCGCCTCTGCGTTCCGGCCCGAACGACGGAAATGCCTGGGCATAGCGCCCGCCGTAGACGGACGCAGCCAAAGCAAGCAGCCTGGCCGCGGTGAACGCCCCGTTTCCTCCTCTGCCGTGCCATCGGATCTCCTTCAAATCAGAGCGACCTCCTTTCGAGCCGCGGTTTCATCTCGCGCCGTCATGCGGCGGTCCCCGGCTCCTTCACTCATTCCGCCTTCCACGTGCTCCAGTTCCACGGATGTCTCTTGATATAGCCGTCGGCGAAGGGCATATAGATGGAAAGAAGAGCGAAAATGCCCAAGAAGTAGCAGTACCACAGGGTCGGCAGCAGATGAAACGGACTGATGACTCCGCCGGCCAGCCCGCATATAATCAGGGTCTGCCCGCCGTAGGGGATGACGCCTTGGAAAACGCAGGACCACGTGTCCAGCAAAGAGGCGCTGCGGCGGGGATCCACGTGGTACTGCTCCGCGATGTTCTTTGCGATGTTGCCCGTGACCACAATGGCCACCGTGTTGTTGGCCGTGGCCAGGTCCGCCAGGGAAACCAGAGCGGAAATACCGATCTCCGCCGAACGCTGGCTGGTTACCTTGGACTGTATTTTTTGCAGCATCCAGGTCAGCCCGCCGTTTCGGGCGACCATCTCCGAGAGGCCGCCGATGAACATGGACAGAAGGAAGACCTCGAACATATCGTTGAAGCCTGCGTAGACGCTCTTGGCGCTGCTTAGAAGCGTAAGGTCGCCGGTGTACAGGCCGACCCCCAGCGCGACGGCAATGCCCGATGCCAGCGCGACGAATACGTTCATCCCCATAAGAGATAGTGCCAAGATCCAGATGTATGGGACGACTTTAATGAGGCTGTAATCCAGTTCCTTGATGGGCACGACGGTCTCCGGCCGTCCGAACACGAGGAGCAGGGCACAGGTCACCACTGCGGCGGGCAGAGCCATCATGAAGTTGACGCGGAACTTGTCGCGCATCTCCACTCCCTGAGTCCTGGTGGCCGCGATGGTCGTGTCGGAGATCATGGACAGGTTGTCGCCGAACATGGCTCCGCCCACCACCGTCCCCAGCACCAGGCTCAAGTTCAGGCCCGCCTGAGAAGTGACTTCGATGGCGATGGGGCCGATGGCGGTTATGGTGCCCACGGAGGTTCCCGTCGCCATGGAAAGGAAGCAGGAGATGATAAAAAGACCCGCGGTCACGTACTCCGCAGGAACGACTGAAAGCCCTAAATTGGCGGTGGCCTGCACTCCGCCCATGGCCTTGGCCAGCGCCGCGAATCCGCCGGCCAGCAGGTAAATACAACACATGGTCATGATGTTGTTGTGTCCGCACCCCGCCATGAATTGGTCGGATTTTTCGTCGACGCTGCCCTTGAACATCATGAATGCCAGCGCCACGCCGATTAAGACGGCAACTGGCGCCGGCATCTGGTAAAACGCCATTTCGACGCCTGAAAACTCCAAAACCATACCCACTCCCAAATAAATGACGATGAAAACCAGGAAGGGAATCAACGCTTTCCCGCTGGGCTGAACTGCTTGCTGCTTCTTTTCCTCGACCGTATCCATGTTCACTGCTCCCCTCTATTAGATTATCTTCCGGATAAAAAATCCAGAGTAAAGCACAAATCTCTTGTGCTTGGTATGCGTTCGATTTTTCCGATAAGCAGGTCGATATATAAGCTTTCTTTCGTCTATTTTATTTTGTAGATTTGGTATTATTGGGATTTATCAAATGCTAGCATATAACATGGATTGTGCGATAACTCAAAATCAGTGCATCGCTCACTAAAATTGGCATAACAAAAGCTGCGTATAGAACATATCGAGGCAAATACGCTTCGAGCGAAAGGGAAAGACAGAACAACTGCGGGAAACGCCTCAGGAGCGTTTCTC
>JAISWV010000143.1 GCA_031270755.1 Synergistaceae bacterium | reverse complement strand
ATGTAGGTTCCGCCGCGCAGGGTGTTGGTCGAGTCGCTTTTGGGGTCGCAGCCGAACTGCATCACCCTGAGGCCGAACGTCGACAGGGCCGCGCTGATATTGGAAGTCGTCGTCGATTTCCCTATCCCCCCCTTCCCGTATATCGCGATCTGTTTGATTTTTTTCGCCATGTTCTTTTTTCTCTCTCTTCTATTAAACGGGATTCTCAAGGGCCTGCGGCCCTTGAGCGGGGTTCGGGGCGGAGCCCTGATTGAAATAGCCTTTCCACATATCTGTTGTCCGTATGCCGGTCTTAACCCGCCAAAAATTGAACAGCAAACTGATATCAGCGTTTCTTGGGGCAAGATCCGCTATATTCGCCTCATAGCTGAAACCCGCATGGATATAAATGTCCGACATTCGATCGTACAGTTTGAAAAACCACAGGGGTAAAGGAGTCCGATGATTTTCCAGCTGTGAGCCGTTTGAAGGTTTCCAGGGATTCGCCCACGCTATGATCCCTTTTTCAGCGAGCCGCCGGACGGCATCCAGCAAGGTACGCGCGGGCTCGATACCTGCCACTAAATGAGAACGAACCCGGCCGGTTTTGCCGAAAATTTCCGTTGCGTATTCCAGCGCATGAATCCAATTTTCATATCCGACCGCTTTCGCTTTGCCGGGACATACCGCTTCGAACCATTTGGGATCGCCGATTTCCAGATTGGCTTGGAAGAACCGGGCGCCGCTTTTTTTGAACTCATCGATCTTATACAGTTCGTCAGGCCGCGGCGCGCCGGCAATACAGTCAATGGGGACACTTCCGTCGCTCCGCGCATCCCCGTTCAGTTTCCGCTCCTGAATCGCGCGTATGATCGCAATATATTGTTCGTGTCCGCTGGTTCCCGGAAAGCTCCCTCCGCAAAGGCTCACGCCAATCGATTGGTTTTCTTCCATAGCGATGGACAATGCTTCCGCAACCTGTTCCGGTTTTTTTACTTTAATGCCGGGATGATAGACTTTGCCGGTCTCTACGAGATTGCAGAATTTGCATTCATCCCCATCTTTAAAATAGTAGCAATATTGACTGGGGACGTTGACCAGCCAGGCGCTTCCCACTTGAGCGATAAGGTGTTTGCAGGCTATTCCGTCAGAAGTTTTTTTGTCCAAATATTTGGGTCTTGGCAGAAATTCAACATCGAGCAAATAAATGCCATTTTTCTCAAGCGTCAGTTTGCCGTCAACCCGCCGCAGAAGAAACGGCGAACGCGGTCGGGTGTACGCTTCGAGGATGACTCCGGTCTGTATTCTGCCCTTTTTGTCAAAACTGACCGATTCGTAAGGAGCTGCGGGCATCGCTATCCATTCAGCCGAAATTTCATTCCCGCCTTGGAAATCGCTGTCAAACGCATAAACCGCATTGATACTCTCCAGATAATCGACGCCGAGACCTTTACGAGCCTCGTCCGCAATTCGCAGCCCTTCCACGGCGACTTCTGTCCAAAGCCTCAGATAGTCCACTTCCGATACGAGGTCTTCGGGATGATTAATTTCCTTTTCAATCGACCATTCACGCGAATCGATCATTCTTGCGTTCTCCTCCTGAGCGACTGGCATCATTTTTGTAAACATCCGAATTCAGGGGGTCAGAGTTCGCTCAGGCTGCGTCTTCGCCGGCCCCGCGATGCCCCCCTGTGATCAAATCAAATTACCATGCCGGAATATAGAACCCTCCGTAGCTCTCGAAAAATTTTTTCTGCTCGTCCGTCTGATAGGCTTTGACGACCCTCTTGTATACCTCGTTTTCCGCGTCCTCGATTCTCGCGGCAATGAGGTTGACGTAGCCGTTGTCTTTGTACAGGCTCGCGTTGTCCTGAAAGATTCCGTCTTTTGAGGGGCTCAATCCAAAATCCCTTGCGTGCCCAACGTTGATCAGACCGGCCGCGACATCCGGCAGCAGCGCCGGCACCTGCTCCGCGCTCAGTTGGACGATTTCTATCTTCAGCGGGTTCTCTGTAATATCGTTCAATTCGGGAGTCAGACCGGCGTTTGGATCCAGCTTGATGATTTTGGCGCCCTGCAGCACGGTGAGAGCCCGGCCCAAGTTGACGACATCGTTCGGCACGGCGATTTTATCTCCGGCCTTCAACTCTTTTATAGTCTTGATTTTTCTCGAGTATACGCTCATCGGAGTAAAGAACGTGTCCGCGATGGAGACAATCTTGTAGCCTTTCGACTTGATTTCGTTATTCAGGAAAGTATGATGTTGGAAAGCGTTCAGATCGATCTCTCCCGCGTTCAGGGCTTCGTTGGGAATCGTGTAATCGCCAAAAGTGATCAATTCTATGTCGATCCCGTCATCCGCGGCTCTCTTCACGACCGGCGCCCATAGCTCCTTTGCGAGTTCACTCGAAACGCCAATTTTGACTTTTACTCTTTTCCCGTCGCTTGCAGCGGCAGCCGCAGGACTGGCAGCAAAAGCGGATGCCAAAATGGCCAGTAGAAAAATTGCAGTTATCTTAATGACTTTCATAATAGATATACCCCTTCCGAATTCCCGTCATTATTTGGCGGGGTGCGGGGCGGAGCCCCGTATTTTTTTAATCGCCTCTTCGATCGGTCCTCTGAACTCGATGCTTTCGATCCCCTTCGCGTAAAGCGCCGCGAAGGGCCAGCGCCCTATTCGGCTGACGACGACGAACCTGCAGTCGGAGAGGGCCTTCGCCGCCGCGTCCATCGTTTCGTCCGAGTCTCCGGCCTCGCAGAGGGGAAAGGTGGACCGTTCTTCCGCGACGCGCCAGCTTCCCGTTGCGCCGTCGATGTCGGCGATGGTGAACCGGGCGCATTTTCCGAAGTGCAGGTCGATATTTTTCCCGTCCGACGTGGCGAGCGCCGCCCGGTATTTATATTTATCAGCCATGAGAGAACGTCTCCATTTGCTCTCCGCCGTAG
>JAISWV010000386.1 GCA_031270755.1 Synergistaceae bacterium | reverse complement strand
CCCCCATGAGGCAGGCGTCCCCCCACCCCATGCCGCCGCGGCTCACGAAAATGATGACGGCAAAAAGGCCCCATCCGACGGCAGCGCCGATGACTCCGTCGATCACGGCGCTGCTTCCGCCGAAGAGACGCAGCAAAAGGCCGCAGATTCCCATGACCAGGGCAAAGACATCGAAGACGTCCCTGGTTTCGTAGTCGGTCAGGGCGTTGAGCAAAAAGCCGAAGGCTCCGACCATGGCAAGAGCATAGGCCCAGGAAAACCCCCAGCGCCAAGCCATAAGTCCAGCGGTCGCCGCTCCGACGAGTTCGACGATGAAATAGCGGGGAGAAATGCCGGCCTTACAGCTCCGGCAGCGGCCTTTTTGAACGAGCCACGAGACGAGAGGAATCAGCTCCGCGGCCGTGAGTTCTTTCCCGCAAGATTCGCAAACGGAGCGCTCCCTTCCCCACCAAGGGCGTCCTTTTACGCTGCGGTGAGCGACCACGTTGAGAAAAGACCCCAAACACGCTCCTAAAAGCGCGGAAACGACTATCTGCAAAAGGGCGAATACATTCATGGCATATCCTATCTCTTTCTGTCTTTGTCTTTGTCGCCATAACGCTGCTGTCCGTAAGAAGCGGCGCTTGGGGACGCATCTCGAAAAGCCGGCGAGTTCTTCATTTGTTTCAGTGATTCTTCGAATTCCTTCGCCAGTTTTTGACGGGCCACCGTTTCGCTGTCGACGCGCCTTTCGGGGTCGCGATCCAGATAACCCATGTCCACCAGCGCCTGAATGTCGCGGACGTCCGCGCCCATCTCCTGGGAGAGGGTCTCGATATTGAAGCCGACTTTCGGGTTGTCGCGGAGATATTCGCGCACTTTGGGATAAAGTTCGTCAAGGCGGCTCAAACACGAGGAGCACGTTCTTCCGCCGGCCGAAGTAAAGATTTTCCCGCACAGCCTACAAGAAAGCAGAGGCATAAAAATTCCCCCTTAAAAATGAGATCCAAATTGACCTTTTTGTCGATCTTTTGTCTATTCTGATGAAACGATTCAGGCTCAACCATTCGGCTCGACCGTTCGGCTCAATTGTACATTATAAGGCGTCAGAACGGTACTGATTAAAAAGCAACCGCTCCGGAGGACGTATTCGAGATGACGCCTTACACGGAGACTTTCCTAGGTATCTTTGCCGTTGTCTCTGATATATCCTGCTGTTACCCTATTTTTGCAAAGGCTGAAAATTTTCGAAAAATCAACGAAAAATCAAAAGGAAGGAGAATTAGTCTTCAATGGCGATAAAGATTGTTTTGGCTGATGATCATCCCTTGACGCGGGCCGGCATAGCGGAATATTTGAAACGGGAAAGCTCCCTCGAACTTCTGGGAGAAGCCGAAGACGGATTGAAAGCGTGGCAGTTGATTCAAGAGCTCAAGCCCGATGTGGCGTTGTTGGATATTCGTATGCCGGGGCTGGACGGGGTGGCCGTGGCGCAGAAAGTCAAAGAGGCGGGGTTGTCGACGGCGACGATCATGCTGACCTCTTACGATGCCCAGCAATATGTGATGGCGTCTTTGCGGTCGGGAGCCAGAGGGTTCGTTCTCAAAACGGTGAGCCCCAAAGAATTGACGGCGGCTATCGCCACAGTGGCCCGAGGAGGGCTTTACTTGGACCCTGAAGTGGCTTCGGTCATGGGAGAAAGGGAGTTCGACCCCGAACAGCTTTCCACGCGCGAGCGGGAAGTTTTGGTTTTGGCCGCGAAAGGGCTTTCGAGCAAAGAGGTCGCCAGCAAGCTGTTCATCAGTGAACGCACCGTCCAAACCCATCTCGCGTCCATCTACGACAAACTGGGTTCCAAAAACAAGACGGAGGCGCTGCTCTTGGCACTGAAATATGGGGTCGTAACCTTGGAGGAGCTGTTGGAAGATTAAGGGACCCAAACTCGTTTCGCTGAAAAACCATCTTCTGGCACTTCTCGTGTGTGCCTTGATGCTGCCGCCCGTGGCCGTTCTCATGGTGGCAGCATTTGCGCATTTCAGCCAAGAAAAAGCCATGGAGGCCGCGGTCAGTTCTTACGTTCAAGATTTGGCCGAAAGCATGGCCTATCGCCTCAGCACCGAAGTCCGGCTGTGGAGCGTCCCGGGAGATTCTTTCTCGGCGGGCGTTCGCTACCGGGTCTTTTCATGGGGCCCTTCCATTCCCGGATGGGTCGCCTATATCAACGACGAAGGAAAGATCATCATGTCGTCGCCGGGCGCCGTCAACATCGGAGCGATATGGCAGCAAAACCTTCCCATAGGATCCGCCGTCCGCGTCCACGACAAAGACGGCCGCCAATACACCGTGGCCGTCTACCCCGTGGACCAAGGGCGGGGTTACGTCGTCGCCGCGGTTTCCTGGGATCAGCTCCTGGGAAGCCTCGTGAAAATCGGTCGTTTGTGGCCCATTTTGATCGTGATGGTGTCGCTGGGCAGTTTCTGGGCGATTCGGCTGCTGTGGCGCCGCCTGATCTCGCCGCTGAAGGGCCTGGCCGCCGAAATCGACGATCTTCGCATGGGCAAGGATATCCCCAACACTGTTGACCCGCAGGCCGTCAAAGAAATCGACAGCGTCCACAGCGCGCTGACCCGTTTCGCCAAGGCCGCCGTGGACAGAGACAACCTTCGAAACCGCTACGTCAGGGACATCGTTCTGGTTCAGGAAGCGGAGCGCTTGGACATGGCCCGGGAGATTCACGACGGCCCCCTCCAAGACATCACCGCGCTTTTACAGCAGATTCACATGTCCTTGGAAGAAGGCGAGGACATTCGCGAGCGCATCAAGAAGACGGAGCGTTTGGCCAGGGCCGTGGTGCGGGAGCTGCGCGGACTTTGCGACGAATTGGCTCCTCCCTGGGTGGATTTGGGGTTGTCGCACGCCATGACGGAGCTTGCGGAACGCCTCTCCCAAAACTACGACATACACGTTTCGGCGGAGATCGACAAGTCGTTCGATCTGGGCTCGGAGCGGACTCTTTCGCTTCTGCGAATCTTTCAGGAGGCCGTCTCCAACGCGGTGAGGCACGGAGGAGCCTCGGAAGTTCACGCGCATATGTTCACCGAGGGGGCGCTCCTCGTTTTCGAGATACAGGACAACGGAAAGGGTTTCGACTCGGGGGTCGACCACGAGGTCCTGCGCCTGGAGGGACATCGCGGGCTCGCCAACATGACGGAGCGCATGTCCCTGATCGGCGGCTCGCTGGAGGTATACTCCACGGCCGGGGAAGGGACCTGCATCCGGTGCGTCCTCGGCCACGATCTGGTTGCGTGGGAGGAGACGGAGAAATGAAAATAAAATATTTGGGCGCGGCTCAGGA
>JAISWV010000265.1 GCA_031270755.1 Synergistaceae bacterium | reverse complement strand
CGTGGCAGGGTTGGTTTGGGGCATGGACCCCGTCGAGCGGTAGTCCTCCTGGGGCTCGACGCGATAGAATATCTCCTTGACGTTCCGAATGTCCTCGATCCCGACGTTGAACGCGACGCCTTCGTTGCCGCCGTACACGAGCGGGTCCATGACGATTTTCTGTTCGGTTCTTTCGGAAACGGCCGGAGCCGCAATCGGCCCCTTGGGCGTGCGAATGACGCCGTCGTTGGCCATCAGCCCCACGACCCATAGAAAACAAAACAGCAAGGCCCCCGCGCCCACACTGGCCAAGCGGTCGAGGTTGAATTTTCCCCGCCGTATCCCAAAGAGGCAGGCGGCGAAAACGGCAGCAAAGAAGACGGGCATCCACAGATAAAGAAAATTCCAACGTCGGGACAGCTCGTAGCAGAAAGCGAACAGTACCGTGAAAAAAGCGCCCATCTTGACGTTGAACATTTTGCCGGCGATCAGGCGCAGCATCTCCATCAGAGTCGGAGGAGGAAGCTCCGGCAGCTCCTCCGGCGCGTCGATGACGCCGTCGCGCAAAACCCTCCCGCGGTCGCTTTGAGCCCTCAGTTTCAGCGTGTTCCAGAAGCGATAGATTTCCGCCTTTTCTTCTTCGCCGACGGCGCTTCCCCTGCGCGGCGCGACAAACCGCTGCAGATATTCTTCCTCGTAAAAATCGATGATGAAGTCGAAAATCTCTTTCTTGTAGGCATACGCGCCCGGTCCCGACGGCTTGCGCAGTTCGAAGAGCCGCGAGCGCCAGCCGCCGAAGGTTTCGATTTTGCGCATCATTCTCGTGACAGTGGTGGAGTCCCGGCCCAGGAGAATGGCAATGTCCGCCGCGCCCCAGTAGATCTCCCCGTCCGCGTCGAAGACGAGATGGGTGAGGTTGGGGGCGCGGACGGCGTATTTCTCCCGCAGATACTCCTGCCTTGCCAAGGCCGTTCCTCTGAAAGAACGGTAATCGGCGACGTACTCCCCCAACAGATCGTGAATTTTTTCGCGGTCCGACCGAAAAGCCTCGAATTGCGCCGTCAGGCGCGCCATCGTGTCCGGCGTCAGTTTAAAAGAACTCATCGCCTCTCTGCCTTCCCCAAAGCTTGCTTCAAGAGAATATACCCCAAGAACCCGGATCTAGCAATAAACGATCAACTGCATTGGACTCCGAGCCCTCGAGTCTTTATAGTAATCAAGATAAAAAGCCTAAAGTTGGAATAGCAAAAAACAAGCAATATGCCACGATTGGCAGTGTTCCACGTAACGCTTTTCAAGTCGATTGACGACGCCCTCATGAAAAGGGTTCGTCGATGTTGGGAAGGGTTTGGTCCAGGGCACAGTCCAGCAAATAAGAAATGAGGGAAGCCTGGGAGATGTTCAGACTTTTGCAGAGCTTGTCGAGAATGTCTTTATGTTCGGGGGTGATGGAGACGTAAACACTCTTGAAACCGTCAGCCTTCATCTTCTGACGGTGGATTCGAACGCGCCGTGTGCTGTTTTCTTTAACTTTATTTATCATACCAAAGCCGACCCTCAAAGGATTTCCCTTTGAGTTTAGATAGTCGCGCCGCGTCGTTTCTCAGTAACATGCTGTGATGGCGGCACTGAACCCCCAACATAAAGAGGGTCTTTCTCATGATCTCCATACGAACAGTATTGTTGGCTTTAGTTTTGTTGTCGAGCGCGTTTGTATTGACGAAGACTGCGTATGCCGCTTACGGCGAATGGACACCGCTTTGAGATTTTCCAAAGCCGATTCGGGACGGTACGGGGTGTCCAGGGCATTCATTAGATTCGGCGAAATATCCAAATCGAGAAATATTGAAGCCGCCGCAGTGGGGGATTACAATAATGGTGGGGCTGGGGAAATTATTACGTAAATTGAAGTATCGCCTTTTGGCGCAGTCCCTGGAGCTTGGACGGATACGCGTTATCTTTATGTTTTATGTAAGGAGGAATCCGTTCGCTATGGCGGACAACATCATCACTCTGTATCACGGCTCAATCCACGACTTCGGCAAGATTGACGTGACGCGCGGCAGATTTAACAAAGACTTCGGGCGCGGGTTCTACACCTCGCGTGATGTTCGTCACGCGGAGCGGCTTGCTCTCCGCAATAAAGAAATTGAACAGGAACGTTATGCGTTTCGCGGAAAAAACGTGAGCGTCACGCCTTTATTGTATACCTACGAATTCGACCTGCGGAAAATGGATACGCTGAACGTGCAAGAGTTCGCCAAGCCGGACAGAGAATGGATGCAATTCGTCGTTCTCAATCGTATGAGCAAAACGCCTCGGCACGACTTCGACATCGTAATCGGCGCGACCGCCAACGACAATACTCGCGTGTCGATTCAAACCGTTCTTGCGGCAGCGGGTGGCCGGGTGTTGAGCGAAAAAGCGATTGACGCGCTGATCGCGCTTATCGAGCCGAGCAAACTGCCGCCGCAAATTTTTTTCGGCTCTCAACGTGCCGCCGATCTACTTCAATTCAGAGGCAGGAGGATAATCCGATGACGGCTGTCAACGAGGGAATGATCGACATTGCCATTGAATCTTTAACGGCTCAGGTCGCCGACAGTTATGCCGAATCGCATAGCCTATCGGTGACGGAGGCCCTGCAATTTTTTATGACGACCACGACGTTCGCGCTGCTGATAAACCCGAAATCGTATCTTTACCTGGAAACCGCGCCGTATGTGGAAGATATGCTGAATGCGGAACTCAACGGCGACTGGGATAGTTGGATGGAGATATAGCGGAGGTATAGCCAATGGAAATGCGGCCCTTCAACAATATCGCGTACCTGCAAGCGGGGATTGCTTTGCGGTTTATGCGGCGGCACAACCTCACGCCGCTGCAGTTTGTGGAATTGGATAAAAAGTATCGGCTCCTGCACTTCCTCGAAATCGGTTACGAACTGTTTCACCTCATGGGCGACGAAGCGGTGCTCGACGAACTCGACGAGATCGTGGAGGAACAGCGGGCCGCAGAAAAGCAGCAGAAGACAAAATGTTAGCCACACGGAAAAATTTGATCGAGCGCCGCGAAACTTTGAGCGATAAAGGGTCTTTCTCATGATCTCCATACGAACAGTATTGTTGGCTTTAATTTTGTTGTCGAACGCGTTTGTGCTAACGAAGACCGCGTATGCCGCTTACAGCGAGCGGTGAATCTGCGAGTTTTGCGGGCGCAGGGTCCACGCGGTTAATATGCCGGGAGTTCAAACCTGCGACAAAAATCCCAGAGGCAACACCCATAGGTGGCGTCCAGGCGATTAACCCAAGGAAGAGGATCACCGAATATAAGAAACTCTTTAAATATTATCGATATCGGGACGCCGGAATGCTATCATAAAGCGGCAGATGGGGATGCCTATACGATACATTCAGGAGAGAGATGGACGGAATGAAAACATTTCTGGGAATCGACTTCGGAACGACGCAGACGAGCGTCGCGAGGATAGGGGAAAAGACTACATACGGGCCGGAAATCGTAGAAATAGACGGAAATAAGAGCGTTTATACGGCGTTGCGTCTCGACGCGGCGGGCAATGTCGCCCTTTTCGGCGATGAGGCGCTGAACAGAATTTATGAGGCGCCCGAGGACACGTTTTACAATTTCAAGGCGGACATCGGCTCAGGCAAAACATACCGTTCCTCTATCGGCAGGGAATATGGCCCGGAAGAACTGGCATTGCTTTTTTTGAGGCATCTGGCGAAAAAAATCGCTAAAAATTTCAACGCGCCCAGCCTCGGAAAAGTAGAAGATTTGTCTTGCACTATCGGCTGCCCCGCCGCGTGGGATGTAGGCCGGAGGAGCGCCCTCGCGGATATCGCTCGAAATGCCGGATTTCCCAATGTCATTTGGTGCGACGAACCTTTCGGCGTGGTCTATTATTGTTACGGTCGGGGCGATTTCTCGCTGACAGGTCCTCAAAACGTTCTGGTTTACGATTTCGGCGGCGGGACGATGGACGTCACCGTGGAAGAAGTTTCGCCGGATGAGAAAGGAGTTATCTGCAAGACCCCCACGATATTGTCCGTCAGCACACGATCCGAACTCGGGGACTTGGGAGGCAGAAATTTCGACAAAGCCCTGAGAGATCACTTTATCGAACAAATGGGGACTTCTAAAGCGACATTTGACTTAAGAGACTTGAGAGAACTGGAGCAGAGATCGAAACGGCTTAAAGAGAGGCTTTCGATTGCCGTGGACGACGGCAAAAGTTCTGAGGAAAGAGAGACTTTTTTTCTATTTTCAAAAAACACCTTTCATACGCTTGCTTTATCGAAAAATGAATTTGAACAGGTCTGCGAACCTTTGATCGGCCGCTTGAGAGAGCCAATCGACAGCGCCTTGAACCGGCAGCCTTCTTTGAACGCGGAAGATATCGGATGCGTCATTCTCGCAGGGGGTTCTTCCAGGCTGTACTATGTCAAAAAAGGAATCGAAGACTTGTTTCCCAAGAGCGAGATCGTGGTAAGCGCCAATCCTGTGGAAGTTATTGCCAAGGGCTTGGCGCTTTACGGACGTTTCAGCGCATTGGGCCCGAATGCGGTTCCGGAACGGCCAAAAAACGCCCCAGATGGAGACGCTGAAGCGGCCGAACCAAAGACGCGGTCAGAAAAAGGCGCGGATTTGAGGAACAATACTAACAAGGATAGCCGAACGGGGCGGAAAAAGCGCTGGCTGTCTATGGCCGCCGTCGCGGCAATAGCGATTTTCCTGGCGGGGTATTGGTATCTCGCAAATGGAAATGTTCCTGTCGTTGTCCAGAAACCCGTCGAGGCCGTCGCGCAGGACGACGTTCAAGCTCAATACCAAATGGGGCAGAAGCACGAAACGGCCCAAGACTACCGACAAGCCTTTGAAAGCTATAAAAACGCCGCCGACAAGGGGCTGGCGGACGCTCAAAACAAACTGGGAAAAATGTATTATTACGGGCTGGGAGTGGAAAAAAACGACGACACCTCTGCGGAATGGTTCCGCAGGGCGACAGGACGGTACATCGAGGCCGCCAAGAACGGAGACACTGTTGCCGAGGATTCGTTGAGAAAGATGAGTGAGGAAGTTGGGGCCATGTATGAGAAAAGCGATCGCAAAACAGCGTACATTTGGTATTACATCGCTTCGTCTTATGGCAGCGCGCCGGCACAAGATAAATTGGACGCTCTCAGAGGCAAGGGATGGCTGAACGGGGCAGGATGGTGGACAACGGTCACTTTTTCCTGGCTTTCCAAAGAAGATGTTGAAAGCGCGGAGCGTGAAGCGCTCGAAATCATGAATGCGCAATAGGAACCTGCCGGAACAGGGCGCGCCGAACGTATAAAATGCGAACGCTCGACTACTGAAAACAGCAAAATATACTTTCGTAAAAGTTGAGACATAGGCGCCGCGAATCTCGCGCTTGCGCGGTGAAACAAGGAGATAGGGACAAGATGAAAACATTTCTGGGGATCGACTTCGGGACGACGCAGACGAGCGTCGCGAAGATAATGGAAAAGGCCAAATACGAGCCGGAAATCGTGGAAATAGATGGTAATAAAAGCGTCTATACGGCGCTGCGCCTCGACGCGGCAGGCAAAGTCGCCCTCTTTGGCGAGGAAGCGCTGAACAGAATTTATGAGGCGCCCGAGGACACGTTTTATAATTTCAAGGCGGACATCGGTTCAGACAAAACATACCGTTCCTCCATCGGCAGGGAATACCGCCCGGAAGATTTGGCATTGCTTTTTTTAAGACAATTGGCGAAAAAGATCGCGGAAAAATATTTCAACGCGCCCAGCCTCGGAAAAGTCGAAGGTTTGTCCTGTACTATCGGCTGTCCCGCCGCGTGGGTAGAAGACCGGAGGCGCGTCCTTGTGAACCTCGCTCAAAAAGCCGGTTTTCCCAACGTCGATTGCTGTGACGAACCTGTCGGCGTGGTCTATTATTGTTATGACCGGGGCGATTTCTCGTTGACAGGCCCTCTAAACGTTCTGGTTTACGATTTCGGCGGAGGAACGACGGACGTTGCCGTGGAAGAAGTCTCGCCGGACGAGAACGGAATTATCTGCGAGGTTCCCACGATATTGTCCGTCAGCGAAAGGTCCGAACTCGGGGACATTGGCGGCAGAAATTTCGACAAAGCCCTGAGAGATCACTTCATCGAACAAATGTGGGCCGCTAAAACGACATTCGACTTGAAAAACTTGAGAGATCTGGAGCTGCTCTCGAAAGAAATTAAGGAGAAACTGTCGATCGCCGTGGACGACGGCAAAAGTTCCGTGGAAAGAACCGCTTCCTTTTTAATTTCTCATACGCTCGCCTTGTCGAAGAATGAATTTGAACGGGTCTGCGAACCTTTGATGGGCCGCTTGAGAGAGCCAATCGACAGCGCCTTGAAGCGACAGCCTTCTTTGAACGCGGAAGACATCGGGTGCGTCATTCTCGCAGGGGGTTCTTCCAGGCTGTACTATGTCAAAAAAGGAATCGAAAACTTGTTTCCCAAGAGCGAGATCGTGGTAAGCCCCAATCCTGTGGAAGTTATCGCCAAAGGCTTGGCGCTTTACGGACGTTTCAAAACATGTGGCCCGAATGTGGTTCCGAAGCGGCAAAAAAGCGCCCCAGATGAAGAGGCGAAAGCGGCCGGGTCAAAGGCGCGGTCAGAAGAACACACGGATTCGAAGGACGGGACGGGCCCGCGGCAGGAAAAACGCTGGTCGCAAGCCTTTGAATGGTATAAAAAGGCCGCCGGCGAGGGGCTGGCGGAGGTTCAAAGCAGGCTGGAACAAATGTTTTATTCCGGGCGAAAAGAGGAAAGAAGCGACGACATCTCTGCGGAATTGTTCCGAAAAGCGGCGGAACAGTACGTCAAAGCCGCCAAGGACGGGGACATGGGCGCTACGGCTTCGTTAAGAAAGATGAGCGAGGAAGCGGGGGCCATGTATGAGAAAAATGACCCCCAAAAAGCGTACATGTGGTATTACATCGCTTCGTCTCATGGCAGCGTGCCGGCAAAAGATAAATTAGACGCCCTCAGAGGCAAGGGTTGGCTGAGCTTGGAAGGCTGGCGGAAAACGGTCACTTTTTCCCGGCTTTCCCAAGAAGACGCCGAAAACGCGGAGCGTGAAGCGGGCGAAATTATGAATCCCGCTGTGAACCCGCCGGAACCGGGCGCGCCGAACGTATAAAAAGCGCTCCGGCCGACATACTGTTTTGCTTTAGAGAACGGAGTTGGAAACGAATGTCTAAAAAAGATAAACTGCTGCTTTCGGAGGATCAGCGACAAAGCGCGCTTCCGGCCTTTGACGAAGTGCTTCTTTTTTCGCTGGAACGGCGTTATCTGGATATGGTCGATTCAGAACGCCTCGAACTGACGACGAACCCCGTGGAGGCGGACTACGATTACCAAACCCACCTGCGCATGATGAGGATCGACGAAGTGAGCCACGAGGGAGAATCCGACTTGGGACTGCATCTCCTCAACATGCAGAACGTCCTCGCGGCCATGAAGGACGACTCTCAAAACGTCGTGTCGGTCATACACGGGACAAATGAAAAAACCTCCCTCTATTATGGGCTGTCGAAAAGGATCGGCTCGACGTCGGACGTCAGCACACCCGAGTACGCGGAAATCTTACGTCAGACGCTTCACGGCAATTTTCTGGGGGCGAAGCTGACCCCGCTTTCCGCCGAGGACATCAAAAATGACATTTTCGTCCCCATGTTGAAAAACCAAGATAACGTCCGCGCGTTTCCCGGCATACCGTCCCTGCGCCTCAAAGACCCGCAGGGGCCTTACGTTCAGGGCATCGATCGGTTCATCGAAGGCATGAGGGGCGAAGAATACTGCCTCGTCGCCATCGCGGAGCCCATTTCCCTGCCTGAAATCGACGGGGTGATCCAGAACCTTTTCGACCTGGGCACGTCCATTCATTCTCAAGTCAAAGCCACGGTTCAGAATATGAAAGGCTCTTCCGACATGGTGAATATCGGCTTAGTCGGCATGTCGGCGGACAATCGGGCCCGTACTGAATCCATCGCCGACAACCACGGCGAAAATTACATGGAAAAAGGCGGCTTAATGCAAACCGCAGTCGGAGCAATGGGAAGTATAATTGGAGGCCTTGTGGGTTCGGTAATCGCGCCTGGGTTGGGAACTGTGAGCGGGGTTTTGATCGGCAGTCAATTTGGAGCGGGTGTTGGAAATATGATCGGCGGCGCCCTCCCTTTCTTTACAGGAAGCCCTTTAGGGCGTACGGAATCGTTTGCTAAAAGTGTCGCCGATACTGTCGGGAAAACTACGGGATTCGGAGGCCAGGGCGGCTACGCCCGGGGCTGGAACAGGAGCCGGGCTGTCACGCAAGAAATGCTCAACAAAACCGCCGAGCACTGCGAAAAACTGTGCGACGCCTACATCGAAAGGCTGCAGGGCGGGAAAAACCTGGGGTTCTGGAACGTGGGCGTGTACTTGATGGCCAAAAACCGTTACACGCAGCTTCGGGCTCAGGGATTGCTCCGCGCCGCGCTTTCCGGCGACGCGACTTATTGGGAGCCGATTCGCTCCGTCAAGGTGAACTCCGAGGCTGTCGGAAAATACCTCTTCAATTTCAACAATCCCAAATACAACCTATTCCTTTACGGCACGGAACGGCAGGAACTCCGGGAGGAGCTTTCCACTCTGCAAAAAATAAAGAAATACGCGGAGTCCATCGGCGATAAGTTTGCCGACGTATGGGACCGCTTGCGGGAAAAAGACGAAAACGCCGCCAAAATGCTGGAGGAAATCCGAAGACGCCCCGATGAAATCTCTAAAGAAGAATTCGATAAAGCGTGGGCGGCGATTGATAAAGCCGAGCTGGGCCACCCCTTCGGCGAGATGATGGGCGGGGTGAGCACGCCCATGAACACGGAGGAGCTTTCGATCATCATGAACGTCCCCCGTCAGGAGGTCCAGGGCCTGACGATCCGCGAGGCCGCGTCTTTTGGCGTCAACTATCTCCCTTCTCCCGAAGACGACGACATCACAATAGGAAAAGTGATCCATAAACGCACACCGATGGACAATATGCCCTACAAAATTCCCAAAAACCTTTTTCAAAAACACGCTTTCGTCTGCGGCGTCACGGGCTCGGGGAAAACCAACACCTGCATCAGCCTCCTGCGTAATCTGGACCTGCCCTTCATGGTGGTGGAGCCGGCAAAGACGGAGTATCGGCAAATACTGGGCTTCATGCCCGACCTTCACGTTTTCACATTGGGTAGCGAAACGGTCTCCCCCTTCCGCATCAACCCCTTCGAGTTTTCGCCGGGCAGCGAGCTGCTGACGCACATCGACTCCATCAAGGCCGTTTTCAACGCCGCGTTCCCCATGTACGCCTCGATGCCCTACATTTTGGAGGAGGCCATCATCGAAATCTACAGAGACAAGGGCTGGGACTTGGCCACGTCCACGAACCGTTATCTGAAAGATCCGCGCGGCGAAGAATTTTTCGACTACCTGCCGACGCTGCAGGACCTTTACGACAAAATCGAGCCTATTGTGAAGCGGAAAGCCTACGCCCAGGAACAGACCATGAACATTCAGGCCGCGCTGCTGGCGAGGCTGTCGAGCCTTTTGACCGGCAGCAAGGGCCTGATGCTCAACACCCGGCGCTCGACCCCCATAGCGGCGCTGTTGGACAAACACGTCGTCCTGGAGCTGAAAAACATCGGCGACGACGACGAAAAATGCTTCATGATGGGGCTCATCCTCTCCGCGATCTACCAGTATCGTGAGAATTGCGGCGGCGTGGGAAGCCCGTTGAGCCACGTGCTGCTGATCGAAGAGGCCCACAGGCTGCTGCGCCACACGCCGGAGTTTGTCTCGCCGGAGGTGGGCAACAGCCGAGGCAAGGCCGTGGAGACCTTCACCAACGTGATTTCGGAGATCCGCGAGTACGGCCAGGGCGTCATCATCGTGGACCAGATCCCCACGAAACTGACGCCGGACGTGGTCAAGAACACCAACATCAAGTTCATCCATCGGACCCTGGCCCAGGACGACCGCGACTGCGTCGGCGGCACGATGAATTTGGCGGAGGCCCAGAGCCGGGAGCTCTGCCTGCTGGAGGTGGGGCAGGCGGTGATACACCGGGAGGGGGCCGACAAGGCGTTTCTCGTTCAAGTGACGCAGTCCAAGGGCAACCTGAAAAACGTGACAAACGAAGAGATCCGGCAGCACATGAAACAATTCCACGCCGAACATTCCAACATTTTCGCCCGTTACCCGGGCTTCGAGAAGATGGACGGCATCGCGGAAGCCTTCGCGAAAGAGGACTTCAAAAGAGAATATAACAGGGCGTACTATGGAGTGATGGGCGCTCTCGCTGTTATGATGGCCGAGCCGGAAGCTCTGGAAAAATACAAGGAACGCTTTCACGCCCTGCTGGATAGGAAGTTTTGCGTAGACGACGACCTGCGGCGGGCCTGTTACCTGATCCATTACGCGAATCTTTTTTTCGGAACCCTGAACGAGTCCTTCCCCGGCTGTTACGACCGCTGCCTCCGGCTGCACCGAAGCTTCATCGATGCGTGGTTCGGAGGAACATGCGACGCGGCGGGCATGGCAGGCGATGTCTCCCGCGTCACCGACAAGCAGTCGCCGTACATCGCTTTCTTACACAAATATGCAAGAGAGAACGCGTCGGGCCTCATCGCACATTTCGCAGAATTGAAGGCCGGCGAGTTCGATCCCGAAGCCGCCGATGCGGCGATGCTTCCGATACTGAACGATATTCTGATGGGCGTCAAGCTGACGCAAAAGGCGGAGAAAAAGCTTTTGCGTCATCTCGCGGAGGTTCTGTTCTGCGAAAACCCACGGAAAGAGCTGCTTTCGAAAAACTACGAAGCCCGTTAGAAATCAAAGATCACGAGGTGCTGATGGATGGCAATAAACGAGATAGCGAAAACCGCACTGGAAAGCGCGCCCCAGGCCGTTGAGCGCGGCCCTAGCAAATTTGAAGCGCCCGAAACGCGCGGCGTTACGGAAAAATCCTCGACTCGCCCGGAACTCTTCGACGCTCAGGAGATCAGGGACAAGGTGGGGGACGTGCCGGCGGATACCGAGGAAACAAAAGAAACTCGACTCGAAAAAAATTCGGAGCCTTTGCGTGAAATAGAGGAAGGTAAGGAAGCAGCCGAACAGGCTCCAATAAAAAATAAAGTAGATGGACTCAGGAGAGAAGGGGAAGTACGTAATGAACTTGAGGGAAAATATCCTTCTCAAGAAGGCTATTCTGTCGAGTCTGAGGTTTATTTGCGAGACAAAGATGGAAATAAAGTCCGTGATCCCGTAACTAATGAAGCGAGAAGGGTTGATTTTGTGGTCGTAAAGGACGGAAAAGTTGTTGATTCTGTCGAAGTTACGTCCAAGACGGCTGACAAAACGGGGCAAGCCGCTAAAGAAGCGCGTATTCGCGAGAACGGCGGAAATTTCATTAAAGACTCCAATGGTAATCTAGTCGAAATTCCTAGGGATGTAACCACCAGGATTGAAAGGAAGGATTGAAGATGAAAATTTTCGATAAAGCACAATGGCATATCGACGGCGGAGAGATCCCAGAAGATGTGATAGAGAAATTCAGGACCGTTTTTCAATTTTTATGGGATCAAAACCTATTGACAGATGAAGGCATCGAGATTTTCCAGTTTGGCGCCGATTCAAGCACATCGTTGCATGAGCGTTTGGTAAATGAAGAAGGACGTGAATTTTTGTCCAAGCATTACGATGACGTAATAAACCTTACGGCATCTGCTATCGCTTCGAAATTATCAGAGCTTTACGCTGTCTTTCTTCTACAGAAGCTGTCTTTACTTCTACAAAAGCTGTCTTTACTTCTACAGAAATAGAGACACTTGCTATATGAAGATCGACAGAATATACAAGAAGAGTTGAGCTATAAAATTTCCTTAATTCCTTGACATTGTAATTACCCCAACAACCTTCCTTATCACACAAAACCCGCCAGCCCGATGAGGTCAAAAGACCCTACCGGGTTGGTGGTTGTAAGGTTTTTTCACGACAACGGCATGACCTTGGCAGTTGGCATTGGGCTCCAACACGCCGAGGCCATTTTCCTCTTTTTCCTCGTTCGATACCTGCTCCGTTCAACTTGCTTTTTTCTTCAGCGTTGCCGCAATTGCCCTGGCCAACACCAAAGCTCCAGCACCCCCGCCCCCGCCGTCTTTCACCGGTTTTGCCGCGTCGGAGTTCAGAAACTCCAGCACGCTTTTCTGGAATTCTTTGTAATGAGGTTTCTCCATCATCATCGCGTAGGGCGCGCCTTTGGCGACCTTCAGCTCTCCGCCCGTCAGGGTCTCGCCTTTGAAGTGGACGTTAAAATTTGGACGGGTCTTTTTGCAATCGTCCCTGAACCTGAAATAATGTCGTCGAGACAAGGTCATGGAATGTCCCCAGGGATCATTTTTCGGAAAAATCGCCTTCCGCGCAGCGGTAATACACCAGGTTGTTCAGAAAGGGCACGCGGTCTTTGGCGAACATCTCGTCGATGGTCAAAAACAGAAAGCCGTCCTTTTCCAGCCTGTCGACGATCATGCCCGTATAGAGCTCGCAGCGCGGGTTGGTGTCGTGACACAAGATGATGTCGCCGTGCTCTGCCCGTTCTGCCACGGTGTTCGCGATAGCTTCCGGCGAACGGGAAGAGGCTGGCTTCGAGTATAAATCACCCGCGTTCACGCTCCATTGGACGATGGCCCACGCGGCCTCCGACTCGACCAGCGGCCGGTACCGCCCATAAGGCGCGCGATTGTAGGCACTGGGAATACCGGTCACCTGCGTCAAAGCCTTGTCCACCTTGCGGCGGATGGCGCGAATAGCGTGGATCGGTTGGCTGCCGCTGTCCGTATGGAGCCAGTTGTGCCCGCCAATGGCGTGTCCTTCGTCACGCAGACGCTGGACAAGATTCGCGTTTTCTCCGATATTGCTTCCGCTGATGAAAAAGGTTCCCCGCACTCCCTTTTCCATCAAAACGTTGAGCAGGCGCGGGGTCGCCGTTGGGCTGGGGCCATCGTCGTAGGTCAGGGAAACCATCCGATAGTACCGCTTGTTGTCGGTCTGCTCGAAAGCCTTGGCGATCATGTGGCCGTACAATTCGGGATAGTAGAAAGGAACCTGCACGACCGAAGACTTGCCCTCGAACAGCCGCGAAGCGGGGTAATGCAGGACCAGCGACATGCCGTGCAGCGTAAAGTCCGCACGATAGAGGTTCTCGCGCCGGAGCATTTGCTCCATGACGCGGGTGTTGCAGCCGAGGTCAGGGTAATGACGTAAAAATGCTTTGCGTACCCCGGCTTCTAGGATGCCCCAGACGGCGCTTTGTTCCTCGAACAATGTTCTCAGGGTGACGCGCTTGCCGGTGTTCATGTCGTAGGTGCGGGTGGTGAACGCTGTTGTCCGAATCTCGCCTGCAAGCGTCACCCGTGCCGAGACCGTAAAAGAGAGCCAGGACGTCCCCGATAATGGGTCCAAAGTCCGCGACCCTGGCGGAGCCCCAAGATTTTCATTGGATCCTTCCTCTGGCGCTGTTGAGGAGGATGATAAAGGCCCCCGCGTTGTGCAGGACCGCGCCGGAGAGAGCCGTGACGATGCCGCAGGCGGCCAGCATGATCAATATCAAGCTGCTGGAGAGCGCGATGACGATGTTTTGCCGTATAAGTTCTCTGGCCCGCCGAGCGAGGCCGAAGACGAAAAGGATGTTGGCCAGGCACCCGTTCATCAGGACGATGTCGGCGCTCTGAATCGCCGTATCGTTGTCCACCGCCATCAACGGCGCGGCCTCCGTCGGCGAAGCGGCCACGGCAATACCCACGTCTGCCTCGGACAGCGCCAGGGCGTCGTTGATTCCATCTCCGACGAACGCGACCTTATGCCGTTTCTTGGCCTCTCCGACGAGCTGCTGTTTTTGCTCCGGCAAAATCTGCGCTCTCGCGGCGTCCAGGGAACACATCTCCCTGATTCGCTCCGCGGTGTTGCTTTTGTCCCTCGTTAGCAGGCACGTTTCTTTTATGCCCATGCTCTTCAGGGAGGCGATCATCTCAGGCGCGTCCTCGCGCAAAGTGTCGCCGAACACGATCGTCCCCAGACAACGTCCGTTCAGAGCGACGTGCACCGATGTCGTCACCACCGCGGCGGCAGCCTGAATCGTTCCGGTCTCGCCTGGCAATCGAACGCCCTGCGAGGACAACAGGGCTCCGTTGCCCAGCAGGATCGTGTCGCCGCCTTTCGTCCCGATCATTCCCATACCTCCGCGCTCCGTTACCGTAATGAAACCTTCCGGTTCCCCCATAATCCCCCATAAGATACCGTTGGCCCGAGGCTGCCGAATGCGAGACAATGGCCTTCGAAAGGGGATGCGTGGAGTGTCTGGCAACCGAAAGCGCCGTTTCGTACAGAGTTTCCTCCATCACGTCTTCCGCGGGGATACACTGCCGAAGCACGATCTCCCCGCTCGTGAGGGTTCCGGTTTTGTCGAAGAAGATGGCCTCCACCTGGGCGAGTTTTTCGACGAATCCCGCGTTCTTGATCAGCACGCCGCGCCGGGACGCCGCCGCCAGAGAGGCGATGAGCGGAGCGGAGCTGATCAGCATATGCCCGCAGGGACAGGAGACCACCAAAATCGCCACAGCGCGGTCGACCTGTTTGGTGAGAAGCCAAACCAAAGTGGCGGCGGTCAGAATCAGCGGGATATAGTAGGCCATGAAACGATCCGCCATGCGGCTCTCGGGTGTCGCGCCTTTTTCAACTTCCTCCAGTATCTTCACGATCTTCTGAAACGAGGTGTCCTGGCAGGTTTTTTCCACCGTAACGGTCAAAACCCCTTGTATGTTCAGCGTCCCGGCATGGACGAGGTCCCCCGGCCTCACGTCGCAGGGCAGAGCTTCGCCGGTGAGGGACTGCTGATTGACGCTGGATTCCCCAGCCAGGATTTTTCCGTCGATGGGGAACCCCATGCCGGGCTTGACGAGAATCACGTCGCCCACGGCCAGGTCCCGCGCGGGGACCTCCGTTTGCACTCCGTTTTCCAGGCGAATGGCGGCGCTGGACTGCATTTTTTTCAAGCCTTTGACCGCGTCGCGCCCTCCGACGATGCTCTTTTCCTCCAAGAAATGCACCAGAGTGAGCAGAAGCGGAATCAGGATCGCCACCACGTACCGGCCGTCCAGAACGCTGACGAGCATGGCGATGGTAACCAAAATCTCCATGGCGGAACAAAGCTCTTCTTCCAAAAAACCCCGAATGGCCGTGATCGTGACAGGAATCCCGACGATCAATATTCCGGTCAGGTAGATCATGCCCATGACCACGCTTTGGGAGGGGTTCAAAATTCCGTAGACCTGAGCGGCAGCAAGGCAGGTAAGCGCGCCCATCGCCTGCAAAATGTCCGAGGAAAACCGCTTTTCTTCGGATACCGACAGAAGGCTCTGCACTTGCCCCTCCGCTATTTTCCACTATGGAATGCCTGATTTTTCTCATAAGACAGGACCTCCTTTTCTTGGGCCGGCGCTTCTAAGGCAGTAGCAGGTGTGTCGAGCTTCCATTGTCTTGGACGACGACCCGCATTTTCGACAGGAGCGCGCCGATGCGGCCCCGGAACACGCCCTCGTTCACGATATCCGGATTCTGCGCGTATTGCGCGTACAGGCCGCCGAACGCGGCGATGTCCGTCCACGCCACTGCCAAAGCCTCATTTTGACGGCTTTTGGCGCTCTCGACGAGCTGCTGCGCTCTGGATTGCGCGGTTGGCAGCGTGTTGACGCGGTATCCGTTCGCCTGCTGAATCGACGTTTCCTTTTGCGCCGCCGCCGCGACCACCGCGTTGAAGTCCGACATGACCTCCTCCGGCGGAGTCAGGGCTGTCAGCTCCACATTCGTCAGGACAACGCCGCTTTTCACGGCGTCCAAAAGCGTCTGCGCAGCCCACCGGACGTCCTCCGCAAGCCGCGCCTTGCCGGTTGTGAGCAGTTCGTCCACGCCGAGGCGCGAAACGTGTTTCTGCAAAACGCCGCTCACCGCGCCGTCGATAACCCGCTCCGCGTCTTTATGATAAAGCGCGCAGGCAATCGGGTCGTCGATCCGGTATTTGACGGCCGCCTCGGCCAGGACGATGTTGTTGTCGCCCGTAATCAGGTACCTGTTGCGATTGACGTCGCTGTTGATGGCGTTGCCGTTTGCGTAATGAGTCGTCACCGTAACCTGCCTCACCTTGCGCACGGGAATTTTGACGACCTCGTCAATGACGTGGGGGAAGGCAAAGTGCAGTCCGGGTCTTTTTATCCGTTTCGCGGGGTTCGCGCCTGTCAGCCGCCCAAAACGCAGCACCACCGCGATTTCGTCGCTTCCCTCTTATTTCTGCTTGCCGGTCAGCACGCTGAAAGGAGATTTTTCACCGGTCATGATCAGCACCGTCTTGTCGCTGACCGAGTCTTCGAGGGCCGTGAGACGTTTGAGAAATGTGAAAAGGTCGGGGTTCTTTTCGTAGGCACCGGCGTAGATCTCCGCGACCTGTTTTTCGGTTTCGGCCTCGATGGCGGCCGCCCGAGTTTGCCCGTCCGCCACGATCTGCGCCGCCTCCGCGTCCGCCTTGCTACGGATGATGGCCGCGTCGCGTTCTCCTTCGGAGAGCAGCTGCGTCACATATTTTTGACGTTCCGCGCGCATCTGCTCGAACACGCTCTCGACGTTCGCGTTGGGCAGAACCAGCCGCTTGATCTGTACCGTTTCCACGCGGATGCCGTAGTTTCCCAGCGCCCCGGACGTCACCATCTCCCGTATGCCCGACTCGATTTCGTCCATGCGTATATCCTCGGCCTTGACCGACACCAGAGAGACCAGTTCGTACCCTCCCATCACGCCGTTTTTCGCGTTGGCGAGCAGATCGTTCAGGTACTGCCGGGCGGTATCCATGTCGCCAATGCTGGTGTAAAAAAGTGAAGGATCGACTATCTTCCAGACCATATAGGTTTGCAGGATGACGTTTTTCTTGTCGTGGGTCAAAGTTTCCGTGTACCCGGAGTCCAGATACTGGCTGCGCGTGTCGAACACGATAACGCTCTCCACCGGCCAAGGGAACCGGAACTTCAGCCCGGCCTCCATGCTGACCTGGCGTATCCTGCCGAAGGGGGACACACAATCGCGCAAGACCCCTCCCGCACCACGAACGCGAAACCGAAGTCCCCTAAAATCACCACGAGCAGCAGGGCGCATATCCATTTCAAGTGTCTCTTCATCGTCTAAAACTCCTGTTTCATGAGAATCGGGCTCAGCCCGTTCGTGATCAGGTATCGGTGCGCGTCCTTCGCGGTGCCGGGCGAAAACACATAAGCGCGTCCTCCTTGAATGACTCTTTGGTATGCGTCCGTCGTCTTGCGCAGTTTGTAGCATTTGGGTGAAATCCCGCAGGCGAGAAAAGCGTTTTCGTAAACCGTCATGTCCCTGTGGGCCAGGCTGATTCTTTCGGTCTGGCGGGCTGTCGCGGCGAGTATCTTCCGTTCCTTCTCCTGGAGAGCGTCGTTGCACTTCTTTTCCGCGTCCGCTTTGGCCCGGGCGGTCAGAGTTTCCTTTTGGATAGCCGCGCCGACGACGCCGTGGTACACGTCCGCCAGGTCGATGGGCGGGTGGATGCTCTCGATGATGACCTCGTTGACATGGAGGCCAGCGTGGACGCGTACTGGGACAGTTCCTCGGTCAGCGCTTCCGACAATTCCTTGCGGTCCACGCTGAGCATGGTGTTCAGGTCGGACGACATCGTCTTTTGCATCATCATCTCGTAGACCTTGGAGGACAACAGGTTCTCCGGGTTCGCGTAACGCGTCGCGTAATCGTACAAGTTGCGGATTCTGTAAGACACCTGCAGGTTGACGGCTATCATCTCGTTGCCCCCGCCCGACAGGAGCGTGTATTCCTTGCCGCCATGCGCGCTGTTCCAGAGGTAATCCCGGCTCGAAGAGGGAATGTACCCGATCTGCATGTTTCGCACCCGGGAAACGTCGTAGATGTCGACACGATCCACCGGCCAGGGCAGCTTGAAGTACAGCCCCGGCCCTTTGACGGAATGGTGCTGTTGGAGCGCCCCCAGACGGTAAAGCAGCGCTTCTCGATGCGGTTCGACAACATACAAAGAGGTAGAGAGCAGAAGCATCCCACATCCGGCTAGGATCATCCAGGGAATCAGCCGGATTGCGTAGCTCACGCACCACAGGGATTTGAAAGAAAGCCCCGTGCGCTCTTCCCAGGAGACGGTCCCATCGAAGAGCTTCATGCGCTCCGGCAGGCACAACAGCGGTTCATAGGAAAACGCGCCCGTCATGTCCCCCCGCAGCATATTCCGCCCGGCCTTCAATCGTCTTTGTTTCCTGAAGAGGGCGGCCAGGATAAAGGTGAGGACTCCAAGCCCCGAAACGACGAAAAACACGAAAAACGAGTACCGGAAGGGCTCGTTTCGGTAATGCCTGTAGAACAAAAGGGGCGAATAATACGCCCAACTCAGGTGGGCGAACAGAAATAACAGAAGCGCCAGGGCGATGCCGTACGCAACGTTCAGCGCGTGTATCGAGAAAGCGCAAAATTTGGCGAGCGCGGCGACACGCCAACGAGGGAGGCCATCTTTCTCGTCTTCTTTGTTCTGTGTGTGAGCCGCGCTCATAATGGAAATTTTTCGATACGCAAAATTCAGCGCGAGACGCAGGGCGGCGAAAACCGCCAGAGTCAGGACGGCGTTGGACAGGAAGCGTGAGATAACGGACAGGTGGTCCAGCAGAAAAGAATAGTCCTCGTGGTTATTCGTCCAGGCAAGCGAAGACAGAAATTTCGCCAGCGCCAGAAAAGACAACCAGATTGGCACGAGACACCAAAAAGTGCCGGCGCCATGTTTCGACGCCGGGGAAACAAACATGAAGTGGAAACGCCCTCGGTTGCGGCTCACGAAGTTTTCTGTCATAGCTATCTATCCTCTTGTTCAAGGTATCCCCCATGAGACAGTAAAACGCAAAATTGTTACGTTTGAGTAACGTTTAGGCAAAGAGTCGTTACATGGTTCTCCTGTGTCGCGTCGCAATGGCACGGAAAATCAGGCGCCCAACATTTTCCCGGCGGATTTGGGGGGGTTACAATTGACGTTGACAAAGTTGTATTATTTTTGTATAATTTATTGCATAACACATTAGGAAATGAAAGTCTGGGATGTATTTATATTTATTTTTTATTAGAATTCTATTGAACAATGTTGAGAGTATATAGTGGGTAATGATAATTTGCGAAAAGATTCTTGGGGTGTAAGACCTTTTCAGGATAAAAATTATTTAGGAAAACAACACCTTCATAATGTATTCTCAAATAGCGATAAACTAGTAGCTTGTGACATTTAGATAAAGGAGTGTCTGTATTAGATTTTAGAGGTAAAGGGTTGGGGGCTATAGCTCAGCTGGGAGAGTGCTTGAATGGCATTCAAGAGGTCAGGGGTTCGAACCCCCTTAGCTCCACCACGAATATCCACGACTTAAAGGTTTTAAGCGTGTTGAAATTAGAAAAGAGGCATCCTCGTTTACTTGGGGGATGCCTCTTGCATTTTTCTCTGACCATCACCCGATAAATTCCTCCTTGGAATTTTTCTTTCTGACAAGCAAAGTCTGGAAAAGGGGGAAATCATTTGCTTGTGGTAAGGAAAGGCTTGGAAGGTTTTTTCGTCGATCTTTGAGCCAAGAAGACCTTTGAAGGCTTTTCAGCAATCTTTGGGGAAGCAAGACCTTGAGTTTTTTCCCGACTTTTCGGTAAGCAAAGCCTGGTAGAAAAACTGAATTCCAAATTTTCCTGAGTAGGAAAAGATTCTGGATTAACCCGCCCAACCGCCCAAGACACCTCGTTTCCCCTATGATGGCTACCGTTTTTGCACTGGGCGGATTTT